>CAZDMM010000105.1:0-14230 GCA_964505845.1 uncultured Caldilineaceae bacterium | reverse complement strand
GCATTTTGCTGATCAATGCCGACGGTTCCGGCGAAGAAGATTTGCGGATTGCCGGCCAGCAGCCCTCCTGGGCCCCCGACAATGACCGCTTTGTCTATCGCGGCTGCCATCTGACCGGCAACCGCTGCGGCTTGTGGCTGGCCAGGGCTTTGCCGGCCAAACCCTGGGAAACCGGCTTCAACATGCTTGGCCCGGCGCTCCAGGAAGCGGAGGCGGCCCATCCCGACTGGTCGCCGGCGAGCGATCAAATCTTGTACCAGAGTCCGGTGGGCGGTAGCTGGGATATTTACGCCATCAACGCCGACGGAACCGGCCAGCGCCAACTGAGCACGGACCCGGCCATCGAAGGGCTGCCGACCTGGTCGCCCGACGGGCAGTGGCTGGCCTACCTCTCCGACGCCGGTGGCAATTGGGGCATCTGGATCATGCGGCCCGACGGAACAGAACGCCGGCAGCTTTTTAGCTACGATGGGGGAACCTATACCCTGCCCGCCGTCGCCGAGCCTTACGGGGTGCGTGATTGGCTGGATGAGCAGATTTCGTGGTCCAGATAATGTCCCCCCTTAGCCAGAAACGGCTGCCTGCATGCTGGCCCATAGCGCCTCAACGTCATGGCGCTCGGTTGGCTCTGCGCCGATGGAAACACGGGCCATCCAGCGGCCGTTGAGCACAGCGGGGGTGAGGAAAGCCGCGCCCGAAGCGTTGAGCCGGCCCACCCAGCCCAGGGTGTGGGCGTCGAGCGCCTCGCCGCTCACTCCGGGCGGTTGGTGGCGCAGACACACGGTTTGCAAGGGTACCGGGGCCAGCCGCACCCACTCCGGCGCAGCGTCTACCTGCCGGGCCAACCATTGAGCATTAGCCAGGTCACGGCGCAGCCGCTCTTGCAGCCGCTCGACCCCTTCCAGCCGGATCAAAAACCACAGCTTGAGCGCCCGGAAGCGCCGCCCCAGGGGAATGCCCCAGTCCCGGTAATTTTTGGCCTGGCTGTCGGCGGCCGTTTGCAGATAACTGGGGTTGGTGGACATCACCCGGATCAGGTGCTGGGGCTGGCGCACATAAAAGGCCGAGCAGTCAAAGGCTGCGCCCAGCCACTTGTGAGGGTTGAAGCCCAGCGAGTCTGCCGCCTCGACGCCCTGCCACATCCAGCGACATTCCGGCAAAATCATGGCCGAGCCGGCCATGGCTGCGTCAACATGCAGCCACAGCCCATACTCCCGGCAAATAGCGGCGATAGCCTCGATGGGGTCGAGGGCGGTGGTGGCCGTGGTGCCGGTGGTGGCTACCACCGCGCATGGCCGCGCCCCCGCCGCCAGGTCAGCCTGAATGGCCTGGGCCAGTTGGTCGGGGCGCAGAGCGTGGGCCTCATCCGTGCTGATGAGCCGGAGATTGGCCCGGCCAAAACCGGCCAACAGCGTCGCCTTCTCCACGGAACTATGGCTTTGGGTAGAGGTATAGACAACCAGCGGGCGCTCCTCCGCCTGCAAGCCCCCACGCGACAAGCTGTAATTGCTGGTATATTCACGGGCGCACAGCAAAGCCACCAGGGCGCCGGTAGAGGCGGTATCCTGGATAACGCCGTGCCAGCCCTCCGGCAGGCCCACCATCTGGCGCAGCCAGTCGGTGGTCAGCTCTTCCAGTTCGGTCAGGGCCGGGCTGGCCTGCCAGTTTAAGCCCAGTTGGCCCAACCCGGTGCTGAGAAAGTCACCCAGGGCTGAGGCCAGGGTAACATTGGCCGGAAAATAGCCAAAGAAGCGGGGATGCTGCCAGTGTGACAGGCCGGGCAAGATAATTTGCTCCAGGTCGGCCATGATGGCCTCAAAACTCTCGCTTTGGGCCGGCGGCGCAGCGGGCAACTGGGCGCGCAGGTCGCCCGGCTTAAGCTGCGACCATACCGGCAGGCCCGCCATGCGCTCCCGGTAGGCTGCAATCCAATCAACAACTTGATAACCAAAATGACGAAACTCTTCAGGGGTCATAACCATGCTCCGTAAACGGGTATGATCCAATGATATACCCGTCTATCTTAAAAATAGCGGCGGCCTGTCCGTTATCAGGCCCGCCGCAGTTTGCGATAGGTAATGCGGTGGGGCCGGTCGGCGGCTTTGCCCAGCCGCTTGTGGCGATCTTCTTCGTAATCGCTGTAGTTGCCGGGGAACCAGAAAGCCTGGCTGTCGCCTTCAAAGGCCAGGATGTGGGTGGCGACGCGGTCTAAAAACCAGCGGTCGTGGGAGATGATGACGGCGCAGCCGGCAAAGTGCTCCAAACCCTCTTCCAGCGCCCGCAGGGTATTGACATCCAGATCATTGGTCGGCTCGTCCAGCAGCAGCAGGTTAGCCCCGGATTTGAGGATTTTAGCCAGGTGAACCCGGTTGCGCTCCCCGCCCGATAAAGCTCCCACCTTTTTCTGCTGGTCGGCCCCGGAGAAGTTAAAGCGGGCCACATAGGAGCGAGAACTGAATAACCGCCCGCCCAGGGCAATCTGCTCGTTGCCCTCGGAAATCTCCTCCCAGACCGTTTTGTTGGGGTCAAGCGTATCGCGGCTCTGGTCTACATAGCCCAGTTTGACTGTGCTGCCGACAATCAGCTCGCCGGAGTCGGGCTTTTCCTGGCCCACGATCATGCGGAACAGGGTGGTTTTGCCCGCCCCGTTAGGCCCGATGATCCCCACGATGCCGCCGGCCGGCAGGTCAAAGGTTAAATCTTCGTATAACAAGTTGTCGCCAAAACTCTTGGCCACATGCCTGGCGCTAACCACCACCTCGCCCAGGCGCGGGCCGGGCGGGATGTAGATTTCCAGGTCGCGTTCGGCCTTTTCCACGTTCTCAGCCAGCAGTTTTTCATAGGCGCTGAGGCGGGCCTTGCTTTTGGCCTGGCGCGCTTTGGGGGCCATGCTGATCCACTCCAGCTCGCGCTGCAATGTTTTTTGGCGTAGCGATTCTTGCTTTTCTTCTTTGGCTAAACGCTGCTGTTTTTGATCCAGCCAGGAGGAGTAGTTGCCCTGCCAGGGGATGCCATGCCCGCGATCCAGTTCTAGAATCCAGCCGGCCACGTTATCTAAAAAGTAGCGGTCGTGGGTGACGGCGATCACCGTGCCTTTGTAGTCGCGCAAGTGCTGCTCCAGCCAGGCCACCGATTCGGCGTCGAGGTGGTTGGTCGGTTCGTCCAGCAGCAGGATGTCCGGCTCCTTCAGCAGCAGGCGGCACAAAGCTACCCGCCGCCGCTCGCCGCCAGAAAGCACCGACACCGGGGTATCGGCCGGAGGGCAGCGCAGCGCGTCCATGGCCAAATCCAGGCGGCTGTCCAGGTCCCAGGCGTTGAGTTGGTCCAGCTTCTCCTGTACCTCACCCTGCCGCTCAATCAGGGCATCCATCTCTTCCGGGGTCAGTTCCTCGGCAAAGCGGGCGTTGATTTTGTCAAACTCGGCCAGGGCGTCTACCACCTCCTGCACGCCTTCCTCGACCACCTGGCGCACGGTTTTGGTGGGGTCCAACTGCGGCTCCTGTTCCAGGTAGCCCACGCTGTAGCCGGGCGACATGACCACCTCACCCAGGTAATCCTTTTCTACCCCGGCAATGATGCGCAGCAGAGTGCTTTTGCCGGCCCCGTTTAGCCCCAGCACCCCAATTTTGGCTCCGTAGTAAAAGCCCAGGTAAATATCGCGCAGCACTTGTTTGTTGGGCGGGTATACTTTACCCACTCCAACCATTGAAAAGATGATTTTGTTATCCATAGGGTCCTTATATTAGATTTTGGTTTAGCAGAAACTCAGCCGTTTTGGGGCTTAAGGAGCCGGTGAGAAATTGCGGCCGCTCAATGGCTGCTGCAGCCGGGATTTTGAAGGCTATCCAGCCCCGTACCCACATACCGGGATTGATAAAGCGCTCGCCTCCCAGAGGAGGTCACTCCAATTTTTGAAAGAAATCGGCGCTGCCTTCGGTATTGGATATTAGAGATAGTCCCCAAATTATGTGTTTGAGCATTTGTTCTGACTCAAATAGAACGCAGACACTTGCGCCTGCACGCAAGTGCAGGTGTGACGCTGATCTAATTGATTTTCGCTGATTTTTTCTAAAATTTTATCTGCGACGGATATTATACTAACCTGAATTTGAGATTTAGCCAAACATACAATAGATATTCCAGATTTTAGAGATATATGGCATTTGTCCTGGATAATTGTGATGTTTGTCACTAATAAAGTTCTGCTTTATGGAGTAAGTTGGTTAGAGATGAACATAAATTTTAAAAAGGTGGGCCTGTTTTTGGGCCTGACCTTCTGCTGTAACTGGTCGCTGGCCCTGTTGTTCTTTGGGCTGGTCGGGAATCAAAATCCGGGCGCTACCCTGGCTATGGCGGTGGCCTATATGTTTGTGCCCATGCTCATGGCCATCGTGGCGCAGAAATTTGTCTATCACGAAGCGCTCAGGGCGCCGCTTGGTATCTCTTTCCGGCTTAACCGCTGGTTTGCAGCGGCCTGGCTGCTGCCGCCGCTGCTGGCCTTTGCCGCTTTTGGGGTTAGTTTGCTGCTGCCGGGGGTGGTCTACAGCCCGGAGATGGCCGGCATGCTGGAGCGATTCCAGGGCACGCTGACGCCCGAACAGGTGGCCCAGATGAAGGCCCAAATAGCGGCGCTGCCTATTCATCCCATCTGGTTGGGCCTGCTGCAAGGGCTGCTTGCCGGGATTACCGTTAATGCGGTGGCCGGTTTTGGCGAGGAGTTGGGCTGGCGCGGCTTTTTACAGCAGGAGTTATCGGGGCTGGGCTTCTGGCGGTCGGCCGGTCTCACCGGTCTGATCTGGGGTGTGTGGCATGCGCCGCTCATTTTACAGGGCCACAATTACCCGCAGCATCCGGCGGTGGGAGTCGGCATGATGACGCTGTGGTGTGTGCTGCTCTCGCCGCTGATGAGCTATATCCGGCTGAAGGCCAAATCGGTGCTGGCCGCCGCTGTTTTTCACGGCACGCTCAACGGCACGGCCGGCCTGGCCATTATACTGGTTCAAGGCGGCAGTGATTTAACCATTGGGCTGACCGGCCTGGCTGGGATGGTGGTTTTGGCCGCCGCCAGCCTGGGGTTGTGGCTCTATCAGTTGGCCCATCCTCTATTTGTGGAACCGGACTCCACCATTTAGCGGATGGCGCCTTAAGTGGAACTATGAAACTAAAATTTATTTCCGGCGGCGTTTTGGCTGCCCTGGTTGGGTTGGGTTGGGCTGGCTTGCGGGTTCAGCCGGCCCCCTTTGCCACTGCGGCGCCTCAACAGCCAGGCATCCCGAAGACTATTCCGCTGCCCGCCGGCCTGCCCATGCCGGTGGAACGCTTCTACCGCCAGCTTTACGGCGAGTCTGTGCCGGTTATCACCTCGGCCATCATCAGCGGGCGGGGAAGCATGCGTCCTGTAGGGTCGCTCAGCTTTCTGGCCCGTTTACGCTTTACCCACCGGGCCGGGCAGAGCTACCGCCACTATTTTGAAACTACGGTCTTTGGGCTGCCGGTGATGAAGGTTAATGAGTATTTTGTAGATGGACAGGGGCGGATGGAACTGCCCTGGGGGGTGCAAGCAGGCGAGCAAATTGACCAGGCCGCCAACTTGAGCCTGTGGGGTGAGATGGCCGCCTGGCTGCCGGCGGCCTTGCTGACCGACCCGCGCGTGCGCTGGGAAGCGGTGGATGACAGTACCGCTCTGCTCGTCGTTCCCTTTGACCAGGCCGAAGAGCGTTTTGTAGCCCGGTTTGATCCTGCTACCGGCCGCTTGTGGCTGCTGGAATCAATGCGGTACAAGGGCGGCAGCCAGGCCAAAACGCTCTGGTTCAATGAGCTGCGGGAGTGGGGCCGGGTGAGTGGTCACACGCTGCCCACCGTCTGCACCGTAACCTGGGGCGATGATGGCCGGCCCTGGCTGGCGCTCACCATCGAGGAGGTGGTTTACAATGTGGAGGTGGATACGTCGCTGGCGGCCAAAGGGCCGTGAAATATTGAAGCATTTTAGTTTTTCTCAGTGGGTGATGGCGCTACTGCTGGTTTTGGGCGTCAGCATCCTGGTCTATGTACTTATGGTGCGGCCCTGGCATATGCGCTGGGGCGCTACCGACCAGGAAATCAGTGTCTCTCTGCCGGGTGATCCCTGGATACCGGCAGGAGCAAAGGTCTCCACACGGGCTATCACCATTCAGGCTCCGGTTTCGGCGGTGTGGCCCTGGGTGGCCCAGTTAGGGCAGGAGCGCGGCGGGTTTTACAGCTATGACTGGTTAGAGAACTTGTTCCTGGCCAATATGCGCAACGCTGATCGGTTACTGCCCGCCGCACAGCGCCTGCGGGTGGGCGACCGGTTTTCCTTTATGGAGAACGGGCCGCCAGGTACATACGGTAAGGTTGTCCTGGTTGAGCCGGAGCATGCCCTGGTGGTGGATGGTTGGACGTGGGTGGTAGAACCGGTGGGCGAAGGCGTCACCCGGCTAATCGTGCGCTATCAGTTTCCGCTAGGATCGGGCCTATTGAGCCAGTGCTTCTATTACGCCTGGTTTGAGCCGGCCCATTTTGTAATGGAGGCTGGCATGATGATGGGCATCAAGCAGCGAGCGCAGGCGGCGGCTCACGTAGAGGTAGGGCTTGCCCCTACCTGGGCGACCGCAAAGGCTGCCTCTACCATTGCCGAGATTTGGTCCTCAAACATCAGCAGTAGGTAACTGGGATGAAACTGGCGAAGCTAACTCCTTTACGCAGTTGGGGCGCGGCTGCCCGCTATGGAGCGGCTGTGGGCTTCATGAGCGCCATCGTCTACGGAACGGTCACAATGCTTTATATCATCTTGCGCTCATCGGTTCAAATTATGGGCGTACTGACCCCGGCCGAGAGTTTGTGGGGCACACTCGCAGCCAACGCCTCGAGCATTGTCTGGCCTTGCCTGGTGACGATGCTCCTGCTCGGCCTGCTGGCAGCGGTCATCGAGACGGTAGCCTTTGTGATTATCTATGGGCTGTCTTTGATCCTGAATGGACAGAGAGCACCCTTCCGGGCAGCGGTGATTGGGTTCATGGTATCGGGCAGTCTGGCCTGGCTGGTACACTTTCTCGTCGTGCAGGCTATCAGCGCCTACTGGGGCGCCTTTTGGCCTATAGGCTATTTGTTCTGGCTGGGTCTACCCAGCCTGATTTTTATAGGGGCGACGACCTGGTTATGCTGGCGAGGAGAGATACATCATTCTGGCCGACGAGTCGAATTAACCCAAACCATAACCGGCCGGTGATAGGTGCATCATGAAATCGTTCAAGGATTATTACTTCGGTACAATCTTCCGGCCGCGCCGCACCTTTGAGGCGCTAATGACCGATGCCCGCCGGTTAAGGTTTGGCTTGCTGGCGCTCTTGATCACGGTGGTGCTCTATACGTTGGTCTACGTTTTTCTAACCATAGGCGGCGGCGCTCCATCAGCCTTTACGCCCTTTCTGGCCATTCCAAAGGAGGTCTATTATTTCTACAACCAGTTCTTTCTAGCGCCGAGCCTGTTCATGGGCTGGATTCTGGCGGCTGGGGTGGCACAACTGTTGAGCCGTTTCTTCTCGGGCAAAGGTAGTTTTGAAGATACGTTGAGTGTGTTTGGTTTTGGGATTAGCATCGCCTCTCTGGCCTCGCTGGCTCACGACCTGCCCGACACTTTCCTGGGGGCCATCGGCTTGCTCAATCTGAAGGAGTACGAGGTGGCCCTCAACTCACCGACTATCTGGCGCACCATCCTGTGGATCCTCTATAGCCTCTACTTTATTTTGTTCTTCGTGCTTTTCCCCAAGGGGGTTGCCGCGGCGCAGCACCTCCGGCCTGGCCCGGCAGTTTTAGTGGGCCTGCTGGCAGTTCTGGTGTATCAAGGCGTTTTTGTGATCTTTAATCGGTAATGGAGATTTTACCAAAGATCGAACTGATTACCTTGCCCAGGGCCAAAAAACCTGACAAGGTTCCATATAGTTCCGCAGCGTGGTTGAAAGCAGAGTGCGGAGTTGCTTGGCCCCCATCGCCGGCGAGCCGTACTCAAAATCGAGTTAGCGCAGATGCTGGCTCAATATAATTGAATGAGGTTGGCCGGCTCTTATAGAGAAATCAATTAAAAGCCGTACTATCGCCTTAGCAGCGACGGCTCCCACGCCGTCGCTTGGCCGGGCGTGGGAGCCCGGCCTGCTAAAATACTGTACGATGTTTATCTGATTTATCTATTAGTTGTGGTTAAGCCACCACTTTTAACCAACCCCCATCCACGTAATAGGTGGAACCGACACAATAGCTGGCGCGTGGGGAGCACAGGAAGACGAAGAAATCGGCCAGCTCTTGGGGCGTGGCAAAGCGCCCAATAGGGGTATGCTCCTGAGCGATTTGCTGCAAATAGCCCTGCCAGTCGCCGCCGCTGCCGGCCGTCACTTCTTTGGCGTGGTCGGTCCAGCCGGCGGTCATAATCAAGCCGGGGTTGATGCAGTTGACCCGGATGTTGGCGGGGATCAACTCGTTAGCCAGGCACTTGGAGAGCATCATCAGGGCTGCTTTGGTAACGTTATAGATAGGCTCGTGGCCCAACGGCTGCTTGGCGCAGATGGAGGCATTGTTGAGGATGACCCCGCCACCCCGGCGGCGCATGCCGGGGGCCAGGCCGCGGGCCAAGCGCACGGCGGCCATCACGTGCATATCCCAGTAATACTGCCACCGCTCGTCGGCGGCCTCCATGATCGTCTCATTGCTGCCGGTTCCGGCATTGTTGATGAGGATATCGGCCCCACCAAACTGCTGCTCCACTGCGCTAACCAGGGCCGCAATATCCTCGGGGCGGGTCACATCGCAGCCCAGGCCCAACGTCCGCACGCCGTAGGTATGCTGAAGCTGCCGGGCCTGCTCCAGCGTCGCCGCTTCATTGCGGGCGCATAAGATCACATGCACCCCTTCTTGAGCCAGGCCATGCGCCGCCGCCAGGCCAATCCCGGCGCTGCCGCCGGTAATCACCGCGACTTTATCCTTGAGTTCCAAATCCATGCTCGCACCTCGTTTATTAGAGTTAGCAACGGCGCGCCGAGTGGTAGGCAACGCGCGCCTGTGCCGATTCTCTCAATTTTACCACAACATTCGGAAATCATCGCTAAAGGCTAAAATGCCTGGCCTCATTTGACCTAATCCAAAACTTTCTTATAATTCTGCTCCGTAAAGTCTTAAGAGTTTGGAATAATCATGCTAAACCTGTGCTTGGGCCAATTAAGTGCTTGTATCGCTGCCAGCAACGGCTGTTGTCTGGCCTGTTGCTGCTGTCAGATTGAGTTAAGCTGCTCGATGGAGTACCGGGTTTAGTTATTTTTAGCAGGCCAAGCTGTATTGTCACCCAAGCCCATCGAGTTGTCGGTGGGCTTTTTTTATGACCGCTGACCACCGACAGCCGACCGCCATAGGTTTTGCGGCGGTCTGCCGTCAGTCGTCGGCGGTCACAAGGTCAGGTTGAATGAACTCACTCACGCTCCTTCGGGGCGCAGCCGATGCGCCGATTTTACACTGCAACTGTAGCAGGCGGGACCACCGCTCTCGCTGATACAGTTGCCGGGGCGCTGCCGCCCTTCAACTGAATCAGACCTACCCTCTTTCTGAGGCCGGTGTTCCCGCGAAGCAGAGTCTTGTGGGGCGTAAAACCATTTATGTCCCACGCATTATGCGTTACGTGAAAGAACGCCGGTCAGTCTTAGCACGACCGAGGGTAGGTTTTTTATTTTAAAATTCCAGGGGGATAAACTATGTCCGTTGAAGAAATCAAATTAAACAGCCAGGGCTTGCGCGGCTCGCTGCCCATTGAGTTGGTTGAGGCTAACCCATACTTTAGCGATGAAGGCAAACAACTGCTCAAGTTTCACGGGGTATACCAGCAGCAAGACCGTGATGTAGTGGGTCGCCACAAGCCTTACAAATTTATGGTGCGCAGCAAACTGCCGGGCGGCAAGCTGACCGCCGAGCAGTATCTTCTCCACGATGCCCTGGCCGACGAGTTTGGTCAGGGCGACCTGCGCCTGACCACGCGCCAGGGGATTCAACTGCATGGGGTCATTAAAGGTAATCTTAAGGAAACCATCAAGCGGCTTAACCTGGCCCTGGTCAGCACCCTGGGCGCGTGCGGCGATGTAGAACGCAATGTGATGTGCTGCCCGGCCCCGCTGGGCGACCCCATCCGGGAGCAAATCCAGGCCCAGGCCGAGGCTATTGCGGCCCACCTATGCCCACGCACCCCCGCCTATCATCAAATTTGGGTGGAGGATGACAACGGCCAGCCAGTGGAGCAAAAGTTTGAGCAGGCCGACTTTGTTGATCCCATCTACGGCAAAACTTACCTGCCCCGCAAGTTCAAAACGGCCATCGCCTTTGCCGGCGACAACTGCACCGACATCTTCACCAACGACATCGGCCTGGTGGCCCTGGTGGACGAGGCTCAGCAGCGGATTCACGGCTTCAATGTCTTTGTGGGCGGCGGCATGGGCCAAACCCACAACAAGGCTGAAACCTTTGCCCGGCTGGCCAGTCCCCTGGGCTACACTCCCGCCGAGCGCGTGGTAGAGGTGGTAGAGAAGATAGTGCTGGTGCAGCGTGATTTTGGCGACCGGCAAAATCGCCGCCACGCCCGCTTAAAATACCTGGTCCACGAGTGGGGGATTGACCGCTTCCGGGAGAAGGTTGAGGAATACCTGGGCTACAACCTGCAGCCGCTGCAAGCCATGCCCCAGATGCAGGTGGATGACCACCTGGGCTGGCAGCAGCGGGCCGATGGACGCTGGTTTTATGGCTTGTTTGTAGAGAATGGCCGGATAAAAGATGAGGGGCTGCGTCGCCTGCGCAGCGGCCTGCGCCACATCATCACCCACTTCAAGCCGATGATCCATTTGACCGGCCAGCAAAGCCTCATCTTGAGCGGTTTTACCACCGCTCAAAAACCACAGCTTGACCTTTTGCTGCGGCGTTATGGCCTGCAAACGGTGGAGGAATTGAGCAACATCCGCCGCCACGCCATGGCCTGCCCGGCCCTGCCAAGCTGCGGCCTGGCCCTCACCGAAGCCGAGCGCTACCTGCCTACCCTGCTGTCTGAGATTGAGCCGGATATTGCCGCTTTGGGTTTGGCCGGTGAGGCGATTTCGGTGCGGATGACCGGCTGCCCCAACGGCTGCGCTCGGCCCTTTGTGGCCGAGATTGGCCTGGTGGGGCGCAGCGGCGCGTCATACAACGTGTACCTGGGCGGCGCGTTGGAAGGCACGCGGCTCAATGGACTGTATCAAGAATTGGTTGAGAGCAAAGACCTGCGCGGCGTGATCTATCAAGCGCTGGCCGCTTTTCGGGAGCACCGCCGGCCGGGCGAGCGTTTTGGCGATTGGGCCAATCGTTTGGGGCCGGAGGGAGTCCGCGCCCTGGCGCAATCTTTCTCGCTGCCTCACGTTACCAATGGGCACAACACCCTCAACGGCAAGCATCAGCCTCAACCGGCTGAAAGTGGCCTGGCTGTGGCTGCACCCATGGCCGGGGCTGTCCCAGATTTGGCTGGCTCTGTAGGGCAAACTGCCAACCTGTCCTACGCTACCTCAAGTTTAACTCACACCCGCCAGGAGTGATAAAGCTATGCTGACCTCTCAAAAATTTGAATTTCGCGCTCTACCGGAGTTGAGTGTTGGGCCGGCCTCCTTCTCTAAAGACACAGATTTTACCACGCTCAACGCCGCTTTGGTCGAATATTCGCTGGATGATTTGCTGGCCTGGAGCCTCGATATCTTTGGGAATCAGATTGCCCTGGTAACCAGCTTTGGCCCCACCGGCATGGTGGTGCTGGATCGCCTGGCGCAGTTGCGCCCCGGCCTCAAGGTGATCACCATAGATACCGATTTTCTGTTTGAGGAAACCTACGCCCTGCGAGAGCGAGTGCAGCGCCGCTACCCCATCCAACTGGAAATCCGCAAATCGGCCCTGACCCCGGCGATGCAGGCTCAAGTTTACCAACCGGAACTGTGGCAGATCAACCCGGATTTGTGCTGCCATGTGCGCAAAGTCATCCCCCTGGGCGAAGCTTTGGCCGGGCTGTCGGCCTGGTTCACCGGGCTGCGGCGCGACCAGGCCAACTCGCGGGCGGCTATTCCCCTGATCACCTGGGACGCTAAATATAACCTGGTCAAAATAAACCCCCTGGCTAATTGGACGCGCAGCCAGGTGTGGGCCTATCTGCTGGAAAATAATGTGCCGTACAATCACCTGCACGACCAGGGCTACAGCAGCATCGGCTGTACTCACTGCACTCGTCCCGCCGCTCACTCCGGCGATGAACGCTCCGGCCGCTGGGCCGGAACCGGCAAAGTGGAGTGCGGGATTCATTTTAACATTTAACAAGTAGCAGGTGGCAAGGTAGGAGGTAGCAGGTGGCAAGGTAGCAGATGTTCTTTTGCTACCCTGTAACCCCGCTACCCTGTAACCCTGCTACCCCCAGGAGTTGTCTTTCAATGAAAACTTACCCGGTCAACCTGGTTTTAGAGAATAGATTGGTTGTCCTTATTGGGGCGGGGCGAGAGATTGCCCGCAAAATCCCGGAACTGCTGGAAACCGGAGCGCGGGTGCGGGTGATCGCGCCCCAAGCCTATCCCACCATTCAGCGTTACGCCGCCGAGGGCCGGCTGGAGTGGCTTGAGCGGCCCTACCGGCCGGGCGATTTGGCCGGCGCGTTTGTGGTGATTGCCGCCGCCGGGGATCAGAGCATGCACGAGGCGGTGTGGGCCGAGGGGCAGGCCAACGGGCAGTTGGTCAATGTGATGGACGTGATTCCACAGTGCAACTTTCACGCCGTTTCGGTGGTGCGGCAGGGGCAGTTGACCATTGCCATCGGCACGGGCGGGGCGGCTCCGGCTCTGGCCTCTACCCTGCGTAAACGCTTTGAGAAAGGCTTTGGCCCGGAATACGCCGAATTTTTGGAGTATGCCCAGGCTTTGCGGCCGCTGGTGGCCGAGCGGATCCCTCACGCTCGCCGGGCCGATTTTTGGTATGCCTTGCTCAACAGCAACGCCATTACCCTGCTGCGCCAGGGCCAGCGCGCCCTGTTTGAGGCCAAAGTGCATTTGTTGTTGGCTTTTTATGAAGCGGAAGCGGTGGAGGTTTAGCTTAAGGTGATTGGTGATTAGTAATTGGTAATTACCATTTACCAATTACCAGTAATCTTCTGAAACCGAAGACAAGGCCTTAAGCTAGATTTTGCAGCCGATAGAGGGTGTGGTGCAGCGGCTTGAGGGTGGGGTACAACTGCCGGTAAACCTGCTGGTACAGGGCCTCGTAGCGGGCAACCTCAGCGGCTGCCGGCTCCACCACGGTTTGGCGGCGGCGTAACTGCTGCAAAGCCGAGGGGATATCCGGGTAGAGGCCGGCGCCCAGGCCGCCCAATATGGCCGCACCCAGGCTGGTCGACTCGGCCACCGACGCTACCGTAATAGGCCGATTGGCGACAGTGGCTTTGAGCTGCATCAAAAGATGATTGCGGGTGCTGCCGCCAATGGCATAAATCTTACGCAGCGGGGCCATGCGGGGGAATTTGAGCAGGGCTTCCAGTGAGGCGCGCGACTCGTAGGCCAAACCTTCCAGAATGGCCCGGAAGAGGACGCCCCGTGAAGCATCGGTGCTGAGGCCGATAAACACAGCGCGGCCTTTGGGGTCGTCGTGGGGAGGGTCGGCCAGGCGCAAGTGCGGCAAAAAGCACACCCCCAAACTGCCGGGCGCAACCTGTTCGGCCTCAGCGATAAGTGTGGCATGCTCAACCTGGGCTGCCAGGATAGTGCGCCACCATTCCACACTGGCGCCTGAGGTATACAGACCTCCCAGCACATAATAATGGCCGGCGACAACGTGCGCGCCCTGGGTGTAACCCTGGCGGCCCAGGGCCGGATCCATGATAGGGTATTGTAGCGGCATAAAGAGGGCTTCGGATGAGCCAAGCGAGTTAAGGATGACCCCGGGTTCTATGGCTCCAACCGCCAAAGCGCCGCAGACGTGATCATGGCCGCCGGCCGTTACCCTGGCGCTGGTTGGCAAACCGGTAAGCGCCGCCGCTTCCGGTGTGACCGTTCCCAGGGGAGTCCCCGCCACACACAGGGGAGCGAACAGGCCGGGCGAAATCCCCAACTCCTGGAGAAGCCCGGTCTCCCAGGTTAAGCTCTGTAGATTAAGGGCCAGGGTACGCGAGGCCAGCGAATAATCGGTGGCCGCC
>CAZDMM010000104.1:0-14317 GCA_964505845.1 uncultured Caldilineaceae bacterium | reverse complement strand
CGCTGACGCGGTGATCTACTGAGTCTATCGTAACAAATAATTGTGGAGAAGTGATGGTGAAAGGATTAATATCTTGACCAGTTAGTGAAAATTGACACAACCGTAAGCGAGACGTATGATGACCGTTGAGTAAGGAGGTCATCATGGTCAACAAAGCCAGGATCAACTTGGGGATAGCGTGGCGCAATTATGCTCCACTATCCAAACGATATCTGACGCCAATCCGCTATTGAAGCCAGGCTTGAGCCGTGCGCCTAGTAACCGGCAGCCCTGCTCAAGCCGGCGAGCTTAAAAGCCGCTTTGTGAAGGTATATCTCACGCGGGGCTAAGTCGCCTGGATTGACGCCACGAGTCCGGAATAAGTAGCTATCCAAAAACCTCCCTGGACAACGCATCCCTATAAGTCATCGGCTAGCTTGAGCCTCTACCCCAGGTGATGGTAAAATAGAATTATACCAAACCTCAGTAAAGGTCTATGGCCGCCAAGATTCTTGTGGTAGATGATGACCAACTCCTCCGGCGCAGCCTGACCTACCGGCTCAAAGCCGAGGGGTATACCGTGAGCACGGCCGCCACCGGCGCCGAAGCCTTATCCCTGGCCCGGCGCGACCGGCCCGACCTGGTTTTGCTTGACATCGGCTTGCCCGACCAGAATGGTTTGGAGACAGCCCGGCTGCTTGACCGTGACTTGAAGCTGCCCCTGATCTTTCTGACGGCCCGCAATCAAGAAGCCGATGTGGTCATCGGGTTAGAACTTGGGGCGGAGGATTATATCGCCAAGCCGTTCAGAATGGGCGAACTGTTAGCCCGGATTCGGGCGGCCCTGCGCCGGGCGGCTCGCCTGCCCGGCCAGGAAGCCGACGCGCCGCTGGTGGCTGGCGAGATTTGGCTTGATCCCCGCCAGCACCAGGTGCGGGTGCGGGGGAAGCCGATTGAACTGCCGCCCAAAGAATTTAAACTGCTTCACCTGCTGATTGCCCAGGCCGGCACCGTTTTATCGGCCAATTACCTACTCGATGCGGTCTGGGGGGCGGAGTTTGCCGGCGCTTTACAGGTTTTGTATGTCCACATCGGCTGGCTGCGCGAGCGGATTGAGGAAGACCCGCGCCATCCCTACTATATCCAGACGGTGCGCGGGGTCGGCTATAAATTTGTCAGGCCGGAACCGGAAGATGATTCATAGCTTGCGCACAAAACTCGTGGTCAGCAATGTATTGCCCATTCTGCTGCTGGCGCCCCTGCTTAGCCTCTATTTGTTTTACACCCTTGAAGGATTCTTCTCCCAAAAACTCTTGCAACAATTGGAAAGCCAGGCCAACCTGTTGCTAGACCAGGTACAGCGCACCCCTGCCCTGGTCGAAGATAGCCAGGCGGCGCAAAGCTTCCTGACGCCTCTCGCCTCCCGGACGACGGCCCGAGTTCTGCTCTTATCCAGGGCAGGCATTATTTTAGCCTCCACCCGCCCTGAAGACGCCGGCCGGATTGGAACCCATCACCCCGCCCCGGCGGTAGCCCAGGCTTTACAGGGGCAAACAGCTCAGGGGATTGGGCCGGGGTACTCGGCCGAGGTGGCCTATGTCGTTCTCCCCATCCAACGCGATGGCAACATTGTGGGCGCGCTGCGGCTGTCGTACGAAGTGGATGATCTCCGGGCCGAATTCAATCATTTGCGCTGGTTAATTTTAGGGGGAGTCGCCCTGACCGTGATTCTGGGTCTGGCCCTGAGCCTGGCCCTGGCTACCACCGTCACCCAACCCCTGCGCCAGTTCAGCCAGAGTGTGCAGCACATTAGCGCCGGGAATTATCAAACCAGGGTAGCCTTGCAGCGGCGAGACGAACTGGGCGACCTGGCGCGCAGTTTCAACCAGATGGCCGGCCGCTTAGAAGAGGGAGAGCAGGCCCGCCAGCGCCAGCTTGCCGCCATTACCCACGAGCTGGCCCGGCCGCTGACCGGGCTGCGCGCCGCCATTGAAACTCTCCACGATGGGGCCGACGCCGATCCGGAGGTGCGCAGCTCGCTGTATGAGGGTCTCGAGGCCGAGTTGGCCCGGCTGGAGCGGCTGATTGGCGCGCTGCAAAATTTGCACCAGCGGGCGCTCCAGCCGCTGCAATTACAATGCACCGAGGTGCAACTGGAACGGCTTATCCGGGCCGGCGTGGCTAATTTTGAGCTGGCGGCGGCCCAGGCAGGCGTCACCCTCAATACCCAAATCGCTCGACCCCTGTCCCAAATTTACGCCGACGAGGATCGCCTGATCCAGGTTTTGACGAATCTGCTGGACAACGCCCTGAAATTTACCCCGCCTGGCGGCCTGATCACGGTCCAGGCCGCCGAGGTGGGCCAGGCCGTCCAGGTTACTATCGCCGATACCGGGGCCGGCATTGCTCCGGCCGAACTGCCCCATCTCTTCCAGCAGTTTTATCGCGGTCAGACTACCCGCCCACCCGAAAAGCAGGGCATGGGCCTCGGTTTGGCTATCTGCCGGGAGATCATCACCGCCCACCACGGCCAGATTTGGGTGGAAAGCCGGCCGGGTGAGGGCGCCCGCTTTACCTTCACCTTACCCAAACACAAGCCATAACCCGGCCAGCGCCGGCATTTTTTAAAAAAGGACTCGTCTAACCACAAGTCCTTTTTTCTTTAGGAAAACTTTAGATTTTCTTTAGCTTAACTTGAGGCAGGTAACTTCAAGGTGTGGTAAGGTAAAAAAGTCAAGATGTTTGGCAGGTCGCCGGAGCGAGGGTGGTTGGGAGAGCGAATGGCTGCAATCTTAATATGCCTGAGCCTGATGATTGGTCTTCTCATCGCAGGGTGCATCTTTGCCAGGCCCATTTCCACTTTTATGCAGCGGCGTTACCCTAACTTTGCCTATGATGGGGAAACGCTTTTGCTGTGGGGCGGGCTGCTGGTGGCGGCATTTGGGTTTGGGCTGGTGGTGATGTACCTGGTACTGCGGGCGTAAAGGGAGACGGAAGGATAAGAGGCAGCGAATATGGGACAGGGTTTACTAATTTTTGCGGTCGGCCTGGGAGTGGGAGGGCTGGGGAGCATGCTCGGCATCGGCGGCGGCGTTTTGTTGATCCCGTTGCTCACCGGCCTCTTTGGCATCCCTATCAAAACGGCCATCGGGGCCAGCATCGTCAGCGTCATTGCCACCTCGTCGGCGGCCGGCGCAGTTTACGTGGGCCGAGGGCTGGCCCACACCCGCCTGGCCATGGTCCTGGAAATTGCCACCACCTTGGGGGCTTTGGCCGGAGGGATAACGGCGATTCTGCTCAATGCTAACCTGCTGGCCGGCATCTTTGGGGCGGCCCTGATCTACGTGGTTTACAGCATGAGCCGCCTGCCCAAAGAAGACCACCCCTTTGGCCCAACCGGCCTGTTGGACACTAATTTCATTGACCCCTTCAGTGGACAGGTGGTAGTCTACGGCATTCACAACCTGGCCACGGGCATGGGGGCGAGTTTCCTGGCCGGCAATATTTCCGGCCTCTTAGGGATTGGCGGCGGGATTATCAAGGTTCCGATTATGAGCCTGGTGATGGGGGTGCCGCTGCGGGCGGCGATTGGAACCAGCAACTTTATGATTGGCATTACCGCTGCTACCAGCGCCATCATTTACTACCAGCATGGTTATCTTGACCCCAGCATCGCCATTCCCACCGCCCTGGGCGTGTTGGCCGGGGCGCAAATGGGTACGCGCCTGGGCGGCAAGGTGCGCAGCCAGCGCCTGAAGCAAATTTTCCAGGGGCTGCTGCTGGTTTTTGCCATCCAGATGTTTTACCAGGCAGTCACCCGATGAGTCCAGAGATTAAAAGCCAGGTCAATTCGCCCGACAGTATAGGGGCCTCTGACCACCCCGATACAACCTCGGAGCCACATCTGCCGGAATCCAGGCCGCCGGCAGATAATCAGGCCGCAGCCCCGGTGGTTGTATTGAAGCCGGAAATAACGAGCGCGCCGGCAAAAGGTAAAGCCGCAACCTCTGACCCCGGCCGGCCGCAGGTACACCTGGCCCCCCATCTGCTCGATCTGGTTACCGGCCGTTCTGTGACCCCCGCCGACCGGCAGGCGGCTAAAGAACAGCGCGACCTCAACGAGATTGTCCACCAAATGCTGGTCATCGGGCTGATCCTCAGCACAACTTTGATGCTGGTCGGCCTGGGCCTTGACCTCATCCTGGGCCGCGAAGTGCCCACTGCCGTCCCCGATTTTGGCGACATCTTCAACCGGGTTGTGGCTCTGCGCCCGTCGGGTTTTCTGGCCCTGGGCTTGCTGGTGCTGATTGCCACCCCCATCCTGCGCGTCGTCGGTTCTATCTTTGCTTTTCTATATGAGCGGGATTGGCGTTATGCCGGGATCACCACATTTGTGCTAGGAATTGTGATGGTTAGCCTGGCGATGGGTAAAGCGTAGAAGGAGGCTTAGCAACCACATGCAGACCTGGCTCGAACGAAAAGTAGCGGCTCTCTATGAGATTACGCGGGCCACCAATGCCAGTCTCAGCCAGCAAGAAATGCTGGCGGTGCTGCTGGAGCGCATTGTGGCCGAACTAAATTACAAGGCAGCCACCTTGCGCCTGCTGGACGAGGAACGCGAGCAGTTGGAATTGAAGGCAGCTTACGGCCTGAGCGAAACTTACTTAACCAAGGGCGCGGTGGCGGTGGCCCGGAGCAATATTGACCAAAAGGTTTTGCAAGGAGAGTGGGTTAGCCTGGCCGACGTGGGCCATGACCCCAACTTTCAATACCCTGAAGCGGCCCTAAAAGAGGGCCTGGCCAGCATGTTGGCCGTCCCCCTGACCGCGCGCGAGCGGGTGATTGGCGTGCTGCACGTTTACACCGCCGAACCTTACACTTTTCGCCCGGCGGAGCAGGCCTTTATCGCTGCTATTGCAAACCTGGGCGCTCAGGCTATCCAACGCTCCCACCTGGCCGAAGCCTTCCAACGGATTGCCCACCTGGTCAATTCAAGCCTCAGCCTTGAAGCCGTGTTAAGCACTCTCTTGCTTGAATCGGTCAAGGAGTTGAATGTTAAGGCCGGCTCGATCCGTCTGCTGGGGCCAGATCAGGAAACCCTCCACCTGGCGGCTGCTTACGGGCTGAGCGAAACCTATTTGCAAAAGGGTGCGGTGAAAGTTGCCCAAAGCATCATTGATCAAAAGGTATTGCAAGAAGCGCAAGCTATAGCCATCACCGAGTTAACGCCGGGTTCGGGGTTTCAATATCCCGAAGAGGCCCGGCGCGAGGGCATCCGCTCGGTGCTGGTGCTGCCCTTGCGGGTGCGCGAGGCCGGGGTTGGCGTGATGCGCCTGTATTCCGGGCAGGTGCGCCACTTGAGCGCGGAAGAGATTAATTTTGCGGCGGCTGTGGCCGACCTGGGGGCGCTGGCGATTGAGAACGCCAAACTGCATGAGGCCCTCAAACAGCGATTGGAGGCGTTAAAAGAGGACGCCGACGGCTGGTATCGCTTCCTGGCTTTGAGTTAAACATTATCGGGATTAAGGTGACAGGCGCTTGTCGGACTACCCATGCAGCTTATTTGAACAAAGCATCCCTATATTTAGTGTTCAAAAGCGCCTGTCACCTGGCTTTTCCTTATTTCCGATAGAGTTTAATAAAGGCAGCCGCCGGCGCAGCGATTGGCCAACGGTGGCTTCTCCGGCTCAGGATAGCAGGCCAAGCACTTCGTACACCGGCTCAGGTAAGGTTTGGCCTTTCAAATGAATCTCGGCCACATAGCGAGCCTGAATTTGAGGCGTCAGGAGCCGGTAAGTTTCTTGGGCGATGAGAATCTGGCCGGCCTGGGCGTTCTCCTGGAGCCGTTTGGCTTTGTTGACCGCATCGCCAATGATGGTAAAGTTCATCAACTGCGGCGTGCCAATATTGCCCACAATCACCTCACCCAAACCCACCCCCACTTTAAATTGTAGCTGATGCTCCGGGGCCAGTTGCCGGTGCAGTTGCTCTACCCGGCGGCAAAGCTGCCAGGCGGCTCGCACGGCGCGCAGCAAATAATCGGGCTGCGGCAGCGGGGCATTAAAAAAGGCCATGACCGCATCGCCCATAAATTTATCCAACGTGCCTTCTTCGGCCAACACGGCTTCGGCGGCGGTGCTGAGGTACAGATTGAGCAGCTTGACCAGGGTTTCTGGCGTGGATTGGACGCTAAAGTCGCTAAAACCGCGAATATCCGCAAACAATACCGCCACCGTCTGCCGGGTTCCCCCTAGCTTTACCCCAGACGACTGGGCCAGCATATGCTCCACCACCCTGGGCGCAACGTATCGCTCAAAAAGGCCACGGATTTGCTGTTTTTCTCGTTCTTTAACCAGGTGCAGTTGGCGGACTAGCTGCATATTATGAATGGCGATGGCGGCATAGTCGGCCAATAAACCCAAAACGCGCTCATCGTCGGCGGTGACGCGGCCGGCAGGCGGCTTGCTGATGCACAAATGCCCGATAATCCGCTGGCTTAGTTTCAGCGGCACAGCCAGTTGAGTCCTGGCGGAAAGCGGCTGGTTTGAGTCCGCCGGCGGTGCCGCAGCCAACGAGCCGGTTTGGGGCAGGCGCTGTCTTTTGCTGATGGGCGCTCGCAGTTGGCCGGTCTGGGGGTTAACCAGGGTCAGGGTACATTCTTCGCTGCGGGTCATGTAAAGCACGGCGTCCACAATCCGCTCAAGCATTTTATCAGGGCTCATCAAGGCCGTGATAGCCTTGCCAATTTGAGCCAGACTGTTCAACTCCTGGACGCGCCGTTCAAGCTGCCGGTTAATTTGCATCACCTCCTGGGTGAGCAGTTCTTTGTCTTGCTGCAACCGGGTGACAAGGAAGGCATCTTCGATGGCGGCCAACATCTCGGTACTGGTAAAGGGCTTGATGATGTAATCCCGCACCCCCAGGCGAAAACCTTCCACTGCCACCTCCTCGGAACCAAAAGAGGTCATCATGATAACCGGGGTTTTGTACTCGGATTTGCGCAGTTCACGCAGCAATTCCAGGCCGTTGAGTTTGGGCAGCTCAAAATCTAGCAAGATTAAATCGGGGGGGTGGGTTAAAGCCTTGAGCAACCCTTCCGCCCCATCGGTGGCAATGTCAACCTCGTAACCCTGCGGCTTCAGAACGTACTGCACCACAAACTCACGCACTTCCCGGCTGTCTTCAACCACCAGAACCCGTAATTTTGGCCTCATGGGCGCACCCCGCCTGGCCGCAGCCACTCTTCCGGCGAGATAATATCGGCAGGGGTAAACCCCAACTGCACCAAGGTAGGCCGGAGCCAGTCCAGCCGGGCGATGACAAACAGGTGGTGAGCGTCGGAGCCAAAATAAAATCTGGCCCCGGCAGCGCGGGCAGCTTGCAAACCGCGCTTATACTTTTGCCAAAAAAGCTCACCCTGGTGCTCTGCCATCAGGTGCAGCCCCATGCCAATTTCAAGGGCGGTTTGGTGGGTTTTAGCAACTTCTCCCAATTGGGCAAAGTGGTCTTCGGTCCAGGCGGTTAAAAATTCGGCCAGGCTAAAACCCCACCGCTGCGGGGCCTGCTGTACATTGATCACCCAGGGATGGGCCAGGCCGTTGACCAGGGGATTTTGGGCGGCTCCCAGCAGCGTGGCATGCTGGTGGGCCACAAAGGCGGCTGCGCTGCCGGTGGGTGGTTGCTCAACCCAGCGCTGTTTAAAGTGGTGCGGGCCGGTCAGCACAAAATCAAGTTGGGCCGCTTCGGCAGGGGTGAGATTAATGGCGCCGGCGCTGTTTAGCACACACAGTTCTGCGCCCACCCAAACCCTCATTCCGGCCGGGGTTTGAGAGGGCAATTCCTGGCGCAGCTTTTGAAAAACGGAAAATTTGGTATCCAGAAAATAATGATTGGCCAGCCCGACCAGATCTACGCCGTTTTGGGCGGCCTGTTTGAGCATGGCCGGCAGCGAGGCCCGCCAGTGAGCATCCGGCGAGTGGGGGCGGGTATGAACATGCAGATCGTGAAAATGAAAATCGGTTGCCTTAAGATAGGTCATAGGACTGGTCGTAAACGTTTACGGTCAAGTAGATTAGTCCAAAATGGGGTCAAAGTCAAAGCGGGGCAATTCTGATAAAAACACCTTCCCGGAAGCTTTTGAAACTTCCGGAAAGGTGTTGATGTTATCTTACCCTAGCTTCACGGTTGGCCGCAGGTTGAGCGAACAGACGCATTTGCGGCAAATGGGGTCGCTATCCATATCCAGATTTTGCCGGAAGGCGATAGCCGAGGGGCTGTTGAGCAGTTCCGGTAGAGAGGTCTCCCGAACATTGCCCAGGGGGTGATGGAAGAAACAGGGCCGCACCGTGCCATCGGCCTCAACCACCGTGGAAACCCAGGGAGCGTTGCAGCTCACCAGCGGAAAGTCGGCCAGGCCGTAGAAGGCGGCATAGTAATCATAGATGCGGCGGATTTTGGTGGGGGACTCGGCGATGAAGTGAGAGGTAAAATCTGAAGCGTAATTGGTAATTAGTAATTCAATGATGGTCTTGAGTTGGGGTAG
Organism: uncultured Caldilineaceae bacterium; assembly: GCA_964505845.1. Lineage (GTDB taxonomy): Bacteria > Chloroflexota > Anaerolineae > 4572-78 > J111 > DSQQ01. The sequence goes on along the minus strand of CAZDMM010000104.1, from coordinate 5,796 downwards.
TTGGGCGGCGTCAAGTTTGACCTCCTCCGTGCGTTCCTCGGCCCACAATTCCGGGCGGTTGAAGGCTTCGGTGGACACGTCGGCAGGGAGAAAGCTGATGGAGTCCAGGCCGAGATCGTGGGCGGCGTCAACAATATGGGGCCAGTCGGCAAAGTTGAGGCGTTGAATGACGCAGCGGGCCGAAATCGGGAAGTCAGCTTTGAGAGCTTTGACCGCCTCCACCCCTTCCTTCAATTTTTGATGGGCGTTGGGAATGCGGCGGATGGTGTTGTGGACCGCCTCAGAGCCATCCAGCGAGACAATCACCTCGTCGCTTTGGGCGACCACCTGCGTGGCGTACTTTTTTAACAGCAGGCCGGTGGAAAGGATGGTGATCTTCATGCCTTCGGCCCGCAGCCGGTCACACAGGCGGAACAGGTTGGGGTTCATGAGCGCCTCACCGCCGGACATGACCACCCATTGGGTGTTCAGCCGCTTCAGCGAAGCCAGCAGGCCGGCCACATCGGCCTTGGTCAACTGCCGGGGGTTGTCGTTGCCTTTCCAGATGTCGCACATGACGCAGCGGCAGTTGCAACTGCTGTGAGGCATCAAAATGGCAATGGGCATGGCATGGATTTTATGCGTTTTTAAGCTAAGATAACGTTTGAAGGCGTCAATACCAAAAGTTCTGCGCATTTTTCTCCGTAAAACGTAAAACGCAAACTGATAGCCCTGCGGGTAAAACGTAATGACTTTAGTTAAAATCCTTACGTTTTAGAGCCGAAGGCCCCCAAGTGGCGTTTTACGGGTTAAATGTTACGATAATTCACATGAAAAACACAATCCTCTATCTTGTAACCGGTGTCATTGCACTCTGGTTTATCACGCAAACCCTCTACCCGGCCAGCCAAACTATCACGCACGGCTTTGCCGCTTACTACAGCGCGGCGCGGCTGCTGCAAAGCGGCCAATTGGATGAACGTATTTATGATCCGGCCTATTTTCGGCCCATTGTTCAGGCTGACAGCCAGGGCCAGGCCGATGATATTTACAACGCCAATCCGCCCACGACGGCGCTGCTGTTGTGGCCGTTGAGCTTTTTCAGCCTCGCCACCGCCAGGGTCATTTGGATTTGGGCTAACGGTTTGATACTGTGGGGCGGCCTGGCGCTGCTGGCCTGTATGTCCGCCCCCCCACCCCGCTGGCCGGTATGGGCCGGTCTGTTGGGGTTAGGTACGTTTTTTCAGCCCGCCCTGGAAAATATTTACTATGGGCAAGCCTATTTGTTAATTTTTCTACTGCTGACCCTCGCCTTTGCTGCTTTATTACAACAGCGTCCCTGGTTAACCGGCCTGGCTCTGACCCTGGCCCTGCTCCTCAAAACGGCCGGCTGGGCTTTATGGCCTCTCCTGCTGTGGCAGCGACGCTGGCGGACGCTGGCCTGGGCAATGGGCAGCCTGGGCCTCAGCTTCATCCTGACGCTGCCCCTGTTTCCGCCCCGCATGTGGCTGCAATTTCTGACCCTCTTGAGCCAAACCAGTCGTTCGCCCCAAACCTGCGTCACCGCCTATCAAACTACCTGGAGTCTGCTGTGCCGCACCTTTGTGTTTGACCCGCTGTGGAGTCCGGCTCCGTTGCTTCACCTACCCTGGTTAGCCACCGTTCTGTGGGCTGGTTTCGCTCTCACTACAGCGGCGCTGATCTTCAATTTGAGCCAGCGCAGCTTGAGCCGGGGCTGGCTGGCGATGATTGCCTGGGGCGTTCTGTTTGCTCCGTTGGGCGAGCAGTATCATCATACGGTACTGCTGCTCCCGTTGGGGTGGCTGCTCATCCAGGAGTCACAACACAGTTTCGGCAGATCCAAAATTGCGATTCCAGGAGCGCCAAAACTGCCCTTTAGCCGGCAAAACATGGCTTTGTCACTCCAGAATTTGAATATGCTCAGTTTAGGACATCATCTCCTGTTATTGATCCCCATCTGCCTGTATGTTTGGCCGCTGCCCGCCTTTCAGGAGCTACATGGCTGGCGCTTGCTGTTGGCTTATCCCAGAGTCTATGGGGCGTGGTTGATTTTGGGACTGCTCTTTTGGGGTTATAAGCAATCCAGTCCCGGCTCTTGAACCGACAATTTCCGAAGGCGTCGCACCAATTTTTCAGGCAGTAATTTGTCAACCCCATCCAGGCGCACCGGCGCAAAACCGGTACGAGTCGCCGCAAAAACGGGCTGCATGTCCGGCGAAGCAGCCAGCGGCCGGCCCGCCAATAATACCAGACGGAGCTGGCTCCGGTCAAGCTGGCATAAGGCTGCAAAGGGGTCGGCAACGGGTGAGGGCGGCAGCAGCACCACATCGGCTGCGCCGCCGATGGTAAGCTGCCCCAGGCCGCCCTCGCGCAGCCGCAGCAGCCGGGCTGCGCCGCTGGTCACCATCTCAAACAGTTGTTGCGGCGACAACTGCCCGGTACGGTGAGCGACTCGCAACTCCGCCAGCAGATCAAATTCACCACTCAAGCGGGAGTCGCTGCCCAGGGCCAATTTGCCCGCCTGGGCCAAGTCGGCTACCTGGGCGGTCTGCCCAAACATAAATAGATTGGAACCGGGACACCAAATCAAGCCGCCGCCGCACTCGATCAAAGTCTGGCGCTGCCTGGCGGTCAGCCCAACGCCATGCACCAGCAGCGTATTCCCCTGCACCAACCCCAAACGATCCAACTGCTCAAATTCGGCCTCGGCCTCAGCGTCAACTCCCTCGGCCACATGAATAATCCAGGGGAAGTGCGGCTCGCTGCGGTGATAGCTGGTTACGGCGTCCTCACCCCGAAACAGGGAGTGGCAAAAGTTATAGTCTTTAACTACGCGAATAGGATAATCCCGAAGTAAAGCGGGGTGCAGCGGGTTGTGATGGCACACCGTGGTGACGCCGCTGAGTAAATTTTTAAGCGCGCTCACCAGCAGCCGGTCATTCAAAGGCTGGCGGCGCGGCTCAACCAAATCAGGGTCGGCGTCAAAGCGAGCTTCGATGTCTTCAATCCACTGCCGGGAGTGGGTATATTGTTCCCGATATTTGAGCCGTTTAAAGGTGTTCAGTTCCAGGTGATCGTGGGCGTTGATCAGGCCGGGGATCAGCAGGCCGCCTTGACCATCAATGACATGATCCTTTCGCTGCGGCGGCTCTTCAATGGCTACAATTTTTTGCCCTTTGATCCGCAGGGAGCGACCTTGAATTCCCCTGGATGTTAGCAAAATAACATCTTTAAAGTACAAGGTTTGTGGCAGCAGGCCGGTATAATAAGTATACATAGGACAAAATGACAAGCTTCAGGTTGTTACCACAAGGAGAGGATAAGATGGCTGAGAAAAAATTGAAAGTTATCTTTAATATTTTAGTGGCCTTGATGCTGTTGCTCTCGTTAGTGCGTTTGACCCTGGCTGCGCCTCAGTTGCAGGGTGGAGAGCCACAAGGCAGCCCCAACCAAGGCACGGATGCGGGCGCAGACCAAAGTAACACGGTTTCCATGTGCGCCCAAACTTACGTAGTTCAGCGGGGCGACTCGCTCAGCCTGATTGCGCAGCGATTCCTGGGCAATCTGTTGGCCTACAATCTCATCTTCCAGGCCACCAATGAGGCGGTGGGGACTGATGGCTTCACCCCGATTCGTGACCCCAACATTATTGAACCGGGTCAAATTTTGTGCATTCCGGCCTCAAGCAGGGTTATCACCGGCACGGTGGGCGCGGCGCTGACCAGCACGGTGCAAATCACCCCAGCTCTCGTTAGCACATCCGGCCTGACCTTTACCCTGGCCCCCGGCGAGGGCGTTCTACTGGTTGAAAACCGGGCTGAGGGTGATTTTGTCTTTGATTTGACTCAGCCCAAACCCGGCTCGGCGCTGGTGCCGCCCAACTATTTGCAGCCCTTTATTGTGCCGGCGGGTCTGCAGGGCTATATGGCCCATCATCCCATCGGCCAATTTAGCATTGCGCCTGGCCAGGTTCAGGTAGCGGCGGGCCAAATTACGCATCTCATCTGTTTTAGAGAGGTATGCCAGTTGGCTGCGTTGGTGAAGCCCTCCGACTCCCAGGCTGGGCCAAAGCCGATCAATCCGCCGGTGGTGGCGGGCCAGCAGCCTCCCCACATTGACAACAACAACGACGAGAACGACAACCACGGCAATGGCAACGGCAATAACAATAATCACAACGGCAACGACAATAATGGCAATGGGAATAATAACAACGGCAACGATAACAATAACAACAATGGCAATGACAACAATAACAACGATAACAACGATAACAACAATGGCAACGACAATAATGGCAATGGGAATGATAACAACGACAATGATTGAGATTTAATTTTTAAGGTTCTCAATTCGCGTGGCGTGGCCTATTTTTAGGTCACGCCTTTTTTATTGCCCGAATCACCAGCACGACGGGTAGTGGACGTGAGCTAGATGAAGCATATTTTTCAGCCAGGGGTTCCAGCACCGCGGTGATGCTCAAACCGGCGGCTTGACAGGCCACATGGTGGTCGCTGTAGAGATGCAGATAATGTTCCAAGATCAGGGTTTGGCCGCCGGCGGTGGTAAAGGAGCGCTGCCAGCCTGACAGGGTAGCCAGGGGATGAAAATCGGAGTAGACAACCGCTCCCCCAGGGCGCAGCACCCGCCCAATTTCGGCCATCGTTCGGGTTAGATCTTTTTCGTGGCCGACCGCCATGCCGCAGGTCATGAAGTCAAAGGACTCGGAGGGGAAGGGGAGGGCGAGGAAGGTGCTTCGGGTTAGGGGGAGGAGATTGGTAATTGGTAATTGCGCCCTGCGTGCCTTTGGCAGATTGGACGCTTCGTGTGGAGATTGGACGCTTTGCGTGGAGATTGGAGATTGGGGGTTTTTGGCCTGGATGAGCATGTCGGGGGAGTAGTCTGCACCAAAGAGTTTTACCGCCCCGCGACTTTGCAGGTGACGCAGGTAGCGACCGCTGCCGCAGGCCAAGTCCAGGCAAGTCTGGCCGGCCAGCGAGTCCGGCATGAGGCTGAGCATGGCCTGCTCTTCGGCGGCCATCAAGGGGTTGTGGGCCTGAGCCGGGTAATTTTTGGCCCAGTTAGCGTAGCCGGTGAGCGCATCCACTGCGATGGCTTGTTTTTTAGGGGAGAACAGACGGTTGATGATCTTTAGCACGATTGACACAGAAAAACATGGTGCGTGGTGCGTGGCCCGTTTTTGTTACGCACCACGTACCACGCAATTGAAGGTGCTGAATCTTGCAATTATTTAAAACCCCGTCGTTTCCGGCCTCTGATAAGCAAATAACTTCTGCAGCGCCCGCAGCTCATACGGAGCTTCATAAAATTTGAGATGGTAACGCCAACCGCCAAAGGTTTTGAGCACCGAGCGGCGCAGGCCGGTCAGTTTGGTATCGGTAGTGGTGGGGTAATAGGCATTGATGACCCGCTCAAAGTTGCGCACTTTACGGTAGATGCCGTTATCTAGCCAGGGGGTTTTGGGACGGCGGCGCAGGGCAAATTCATCCCAGGGCGGGCGCACCCAATCCTCCAATGTTTCCGGGAATTTAAAGCCGGCGGCGACGGCGTTTTCGTACAGGTTGCCGCCCCCGGCGTCCATCGGCACGGGGGTGTAGGTGTACAGAATCAACTCGGTGGCCGGGTTGATTTGCTTGAGCTTGCGGATGAAATTAAAGGTGATTTCAATATCTTTTTCCGGCTCCGGGGGGTTGCCCAGTACAAAGGAGTATTCCGGGATGATGCCGTACTGCTTCATCTTGGCGGCCACTTCCAGGGTACGCTGGGTGGAAGCCT
>CAZDMM010000103.1:0-14381 GCA_964505845.1 uncultured Caldilineaceae bacterium | reverse complement strand
TAAATTCATGTTTTTCTGTCAAAATTTATCATCATTTCTGCGGAGTTTTTAGAAAACGTAAGACGTAATGATTTTGTGCGAGAACCGTTACGTTTCACGTTTTACGCTTTACGGGAACAGTGTTTAACTTACAGGCTAAAAAATCAATTACCCGGCCAAAGCAAGCTCAGGGCCGGTCTCTGCCTGCTCTTCATGCTCGGCCAGCCAGCGTTCCGCTTCGATGGCGGCGGCGGCCCCCATACCAGCCGAGGTGATGGCCTGTTTGAAGACCGAGTCGGCAATTTCTCCGGCGGCCCACACCCCTTCGACATTGGTGCGCAGGCGCTTGTCAACCACCAGGTAGCCCTGCTCATCAATCTCAAGCTGGCCGCTAAACAACTGGGAGTTGGGCAGGTGGCCGATGAAGATAAAGACCCCATCGGTGGGATGAGTCCAGGTGCGGCCGGTTTTGACGTTGCGCAGATCGATGCTCTCAACCGCCTGCTCCCCCTTGATTCGGGTCACAACCGTGTCCCAGATAAACTCAATCTTTTCATTTTTGCGCACCCGGCTTTGCAGGGTGTAACCGGCCCGCAGTTCATTGCGACGATGGATGATGGTTACTTTGCGGGCAAACTTGGTCAGGAAGATGGCTTCTTGCAGGGCGCTGTCGCCGCCGCCGATGACCACCACCTCTTTGTCGCGGAAGAAGAAGCCGTCGCAGGTGGCGCAGTAGCTTACCCCACGTCCGGTCAGCTCAATCTCGCCCGGCACGCCCAGCTTGCGGGGCGAAGCGCCGGTGGTAATAATCAGGCTGCGGGCGTAGTAGTCGCCGGCCGAGCCGGTCAGGCGGAAAGGTCGCCGGCTTAGATCAACCTGCTGCACGTAGTCAATTTTAATTTCTGTGCCAAAGCGTTCCGCCTGGGCTTGCATTTTTTCGACCAGTTCCGGGCCGGTCAAGCCTTCGGGAAAGGCCGGAAAATTTTCCACATCGGTGGTGGTGGCAATCTGGCCGCCCAACTCGTTGCCGGTGATAACCAGGGGTTTCAGGTTGGCGCGGGCGGCGTACAGGGCGGCGGTCAAACCGGCCGGGCCGGAACCGATGATAACCGTGTCTCGAATTTGGCCGGGGTCGGCCTGATGTCCATTGGGTTTTAACATACTCGAATTTAAAGTGATATTCAATTCCATTACTAACGTTACCTCCATTGAATTAGACGCTCAACGGTGAAAAATGTTACATGGTCATACCTTCCCAAAAGCTGCCAGCTTCCGGGAAGGTTAAATAATAGAGGCTACAGCCGTACTTTCTTAATCCAATTGACAGGTTGGAAGTCGAGCAAAAGATCAATGACCTCATCCGGCACGTCGCTGTCCAGGCGGATAAAAGAGAGGGCCAGGCCATAGGGTTTGGTGCGGCCATAGCGCCAGGCGGCAATGTTGAGGCCGTGTTCACCCAAGATGGTCCCCACCCGGCCAATAAAGCCGGGCCGGTCCTCATTGCCCATGACCAGGATGATGCCTTCCGGGCGCACATCAAAATGATATTCGTCAATCTGCACCAGGCGCGGCTCATCATTATGAAACAGGGTGGCGGCAATGGTGCGGCTCTCACTGCCCCATGTTACCCGGCAGGAGATAAGGTTAGGATAATCCGGGGTGGGCAACCCGCTGGTTTGAGAAACCACGATGCCGCGCTGCCGGGCCAGGTGAGGGGCGTTGATGTAATTCACCCCCTCATACAAAACCGGCTCCAGCAGCCCCTTCAAAATAGCGACGGTAAAGGCTTTGATGTGGGTCTCGATCATCTCGCCCTTAACCTCAACCTCAACCCGTTGGATGGCGTCTCCGGCTAACTGGGTTTGCAGGCTGCCTACTTTTTCGGCCAGGTTGAGAAAGGGTTGCAACTGCGCCAGCAGTTTAGCGTCAACAATGGGCATGTTGATGGCGTTGCGATAGTCCAGGCCGCGCAGGGCGTCGAGTATTTGGGCCACAATCTGGGTGCCGACATCCTGCTGCGCCTCAACTGTGCTGGCGGCCAAATGCGGGGTAACGATGACGTTATCCAGGTGCAGCAGCGGGCTGTTGGGCGGCAGAGGTTCGGTGCTGAACACATCCAGAGCCGCCCCGGCCACCTTGCCGCTGCGCAGCCCCTCGATCAGGGCGGCTTCATCAATCAAAGCACCCCTGGCGGCGTTGATAATCCGGACTCCGTCCTTCATCTGGGCAATGGCCTGGGCGTCAATCAACTGCTCGGTTTGACTGGTCAGAGCGGCGTGGAGGGTGATAAAGTCGGACTGGGCAAACAATTCGGGCAGGTCAACCGGCTTCACCTTTAGGTCGTGGGCTACCTCGTCGCTGAGGTAGGGGTCGTAAGCCAGCACCTCCATGCCAAAAGCCTGGCAGCGCAAAGCCACCCGCGTGCCGATGCGCCCCATGCCGATCACGCCGATAGTTTTGCGGTAGAGCTGGATGCCGACAAAATTTTGGCGCTCCCATTGGCCCGTCTTCAAGCGGGTGTAGGCCTGGGGCAGGTGGCGGCATAGGGCCAGCAGCAGGGCCATCGTGTGTTCCACCGTAGCGATGGTATTGGCGCCGGGTGTGTTCATCACAATGATGCCCCGCAGGTTGGCCGTGTTTACGTCAATATTGTCCACGCCCACCCCGGCCCGGCCCACCACCTTGAGCCGGTCGGCCGCGGCCAGCACCTCGGCGGTCACTTTGACGCTGCTGCGCACAATCAAGCCATCATAGCCGGGGATGCGCTCGGCCAGGGCCGCCGAAGTCAGGCCCTTGATCACCTCAAATTCCACATCGGGGGCTGCCTCCAATAAAGCCAGGCCTTCGGGCGACAAGTCGTCAGTAATTAAAACGCGATAGGTCATAATTTTTGCTCCTAAAACGCCGGAACGTTCCAACGTTTAACGTTAAACATTGAAACGCTCAACGTTAAAAATAACTTCGCCGGATTGAATCAAGCGCAAACCCTCATGCAAAATTGCGGCATAAGGGCTGTGCGCGAGCAGTTCATACTCCCGCTCCGCCAGGGCCAGGGGCAGCACCGGGGCCAAGCTGTTACTTTTGATAAAAACGTCGGCTTCCGCCGCCACGCGCGCCCGGCTGACGACGCCGCCAAAGCCAACCATCAACTCCACCGCCGGGCGTGCTGCCACATCGCTGACGCCGTCGCCCACCAGCATGGCCCGCCCAGGGTGGCGGCGGCGAAATTCCTGGATCACCTGTATCTTGCCGCTGGTTTCAATTAAAGGGGTGTCGGCCGGGTCCAGGTACTGCACGTCGGGGCGCTCGCCCCAGCGATCCTGCTCATAATCCCACCATTCGCCGGAGAGGCGGTTGTAACGCACCGGCACAGCCTGGATATGCCGGGGCGACAGGCCCAGCCATGCCCCAAAGGGCCGCACCGCTTCCAGCAACCCCCCGCTAACAATAAAGACCTCTCGCCCGGCTGACTGCAGGGCTTTAACCACTTCTACCGCCCCCGGCGTAACCGTGTGGCGGTAATGGCGCTCCAGCTCCCGAATTTCGGCGCGGGTGGGGTTGAGCAGTTCCAGGCGGCGGTCATAGATGCTCTGCAGGTGTACCTCACCCTCCATCGCCGCGTCGGTAAGCCGCTTGACCTCGGCGAATTTGCCCTTGCGGCGGGCCAACTCATCAATGCCTTCAATCGTGCTAAGGGTGCTGTCGCAGTCAAAAAAAATCAGTTGAAAACCGGGCCACTCCGGCCCTAAAGAGGCATTTTGCCGCACGTTGATCGCCTAAAGCAAACGGCGAACACACCTGGTGTGTCCGCCGTTGGATAAAGGTCAGTGTACCTCAATTGCGGCATAAGGTCAATCATTGCTACAATAACAACGAATACGCTGGCTGTTTTCATTCGTTTATTCGTTGTTCTTTCGTTGACAGCCCGGTTTACGGCAACTATCCAAGGTTCTATAGTGTGTTATGATTTCCCGTAACCTCAACCTCAATGGCCTAACTGTGCCCTATACGGTGGCCGGACAAGGCCCGCCGGCTGTGCTGGTGCACGGTCACGCCTCTTCTCAGGCTATCTGGCGGCGGCCGGTGCGCAACTACCTGGGGCAGCATTATCGCTGCTATATGCTTGACCTGCCCGGCTGCGCCGCTGCCGCCAAACCGCCCCTGGAATGGTTTACCCTGGAGAATTACACCCGCACGGTAGACCAGTTTTGCCGCCAACTCGGCTTGGCCAAAGTTTTGTTGGCCGGCCACTCGATGGGTGGGCTGCTCTGCTTGAACCTGGCCTTAACCTGCCCGGAGCTGGTCACAAATCTTATCTTAATTGCCCCGGTGGTTGAGGGTAGTTTTTTGGCTTATCTGGACCCGCTCTTGGCCCTGGAAAGAGTCATCTACCAACCCTTTGTGGAGCGCCTCCTGGCCTGGTTCAACGCCCACCCCTGGCTGGCCCTGCCCGTCGGCGCGCACTGGTACGCCCGGCCTGGCATGGTTTTGACCGGCAGCTTCAAGCAGGCGCGGGCAGACTTTGCCCAATGCCCTTTAGCCACCCTGCTGGGCAATTTGCGGGTGGTGCGCCGGGCCAACCTGCGGGCGCACTTGCCTCACCTGCAGCCCCCGGCCCTGGTCATCAGCGGCGATACCGACCGGGTGGTGCCGCCCGGCCAGGCCAAACTGGTGGCCGCGCAGGCGCCCCAGGCTAACCTGGTTATCATTCCCCAGGCCGGCCATTTGCCCTTTGATGAGCAGCCGGAGCGGTTTGATGCGGCCGTGCAGGAATATTTAACAAAGAGTAAATTTAGGTGACAGCGTTTTACTTGTTAAGCTCCATAGGTAAAATTATAGTAAGTTGGCATCTCATTCAAATCTCTAAAACTCGAAGATATTTTGGCAGGGGGATCCTCTGGCGCTGAAGGCATGCCGCCTTACCTGCCCTTTCTAAAGTTGTTGAATTTCATGGCTTTATGAAAAGGTACAGTGCACTATGGTGATCATGTTCAACAAGCCGGTCATTTGCCCGGTGCTGATTGGCCGCCAGACAGAGCTAACGACCCTGCACGCCCTCATCGCTCAGGCCGGGAAGGGACAGGGGCAGGTGGTTATCCTCAGCGGTGAGGCCGGGGTTGGGAAATCGCGCCTGGTGGCTGAGGTAAAAACAGAGGCGCAGGCGCAAGGGTTTCTGGCGCTCCAAGGCAACTGCTTCCCCACCGACCGCTCCTCTCCTTATGCCCCCTTGCTCGACCTGCTGGCCGCTTCACCGGCAAAAGAACTGCTGTCTCTCTCTAGCGCCCCTCTGGACCCTCTTGCCCGCGAATTAGCGCTGCTCCATCCTGGCCTTGCGCCTCTGCCGGCCGGCGAAGCCCCCCTGCGGCTTCTCGATCCGGAACAGGAAAAACGCCGCCTTTTCCTGGCCCTCGCCCATTTTTTCACGGGCTTAACCGGCAAACAGCCGGTTCTGCTCACAGTAGAGGATATCCACTGGAGCGATGAAACCAGCCTTGAGTTCCTGCTCGCTCTGGCGCGCCGCTGTGTGGCTCATCCATTTCTGCTGGTTCTGACCTACCGGAATGACGAGATACACCCAGGTTTGAGCCAGTGGCTGGCCCAACTGGATCGTGAACGCCTGGCGCAAGAATTTGTCATATCTCCCTTTTCGCGCAGCGAGGTTGAGGCGATGCTGCGGGCCATCTTTGAGCTGCGGCGCCCCATGCCCATAGAAACCCTTGATGCCATTTATGGGCTGGCAGAGGGTAATCCTTTTTTCATTGAAGAGATCCTGAAATCGCTGACCACCGCCGGGGTCAGTTTTTCTGTCTATGAAACGGGAGAATACCGGCCCTGGCATGAACTGCCCCTGCCCCGCAGTGTCCAGAGTTCGGTGCAGCAGCGAATTGACCAATTAAGCGAGGCGGCGCGGCAGGTGGTCAGCCTGGCCGCCGTGGCCGGCAGGCGTTTTGATTTTGGCTTACTCCAGCAGATAACGCCTCATGATGAACCAGAACTCCTGGCGCTGATGAAGGAGCTGATCGCGGCCCAACTGGTGGTGGAAGAATCGGCAGAGCAGTTTGCCTTCCGCCACGCCCTGACCCGGCAGGCCATTTACCAACAACTCCTGCTCCGCGAGCGCAAGGCGCTGCACTGCACCATTGCCGAGACGATGGAACAGCTCTTTGCCCCTACGCTTGAGGCCCACCTCACCGAGTTAGCGGCGCACTTTTATGAGGCCGGGGTCTGGGAGAAAGCCCTGGAGTACGCCCAACGGGCCGGGGAAAGAGCGCAAGCTCTCCACGCCCCACGGGTGGCGGTCGAACAGTTCACGCGGGCCTTGAAAGCGACCCATCATGTAGCAGCAGCGCCGCTGGCCCGGTTGTATCGCCTGCGGGGGCAGGCCTACGAAACACTGGGTGAATTTGAACAGGCCCGCAGCGATTATGAGCGGGCCTTCAATGCGGCCCAGACTGCTGGCGATGGCCGGATGCAGTGGCAGGCCGTCATTGACCTCGGCTTTCTCTGGGTGGGGCGCGATTACGAACGCGCCGGCTCATTCTTTCGCCAGGCGGTCCTGCTCGCGCAGCAGCTTGGGGAGCCGGCCTTACAGGCGCACAGCCTCAATCGCCTGGGCAACTGGCTGGTCAATACCGGCCAGGTGGCAGAGGGATTGCAGGTCCATCAACAAGCGCTTGAAGTGTTCAAACGGCAGCAAGATCGAGCGGGGATGGCTCAAACCTTTGACCTGCTCGGAATGGCGTTATCCTGGAGTGGAGATTCCATGGCTGGGGCGCAGCAGTTTGAACAAGCCATTGCTCTTTTTCGATCTCTGGGCGATAAAAAAGGCCTGATCTCCAGTCTCCCTAACTTTTGCTTATCTTCAAGCCCGGTTACAACTGAAACAGTGTTCATGACTGTTCGCGAACCTGAGGAGTGCGAACGCAATCTTGCTGAGGCGGCTCAACTGGCCCGCCAGATTGATTGGCCGGCCGGGGAAGCCTATGCTGAACAGACCACCGGCTTAATCCTGGCCAGCTTCGGGCAGTTTAGTCAAGGGCTGGCCCATATGCTCCGGGCCCTCCAGTTGGCGACAGAGATCGGCCATCAGCAGTGGACGGTAGGCGCGCATTGCAGCTTGGGGCAAATCTACGTTCTCATGCTCAACCCCGCCCTGGCCCTGCACTATCTGGATGCAGGGTTGCCCCAGGCCGAGGAGCTTGGCTCAGCCTGGTGGATCAGTAGTATCAGGATTCACCAGGCTCTGGCCTACCTGCTTGAAGGCCAGGGCAAGCAGGCCGAGGCCGCCCTCAAAGCGGTGATGCAACCAGATCAGGCGCCACGCACGTTGTTAGAGCGACGCATCGCCTGGGCAGCGGGAGAACTGGCCCTGGCCCAGGGTAACCCGCAGTCCGCCTTGCAGATCGCCGAACAATTGATCGCCTCCGCGCCCGGAGCAATACGCACCCAACCGATTCCCCGGCTTTGGAAATTGAAGGGTGAGGCCCTGGCCGCCTTGAAGCGTCTGGATGAAGCCGTCGAGGCCCTGGAAGGAGCCAAACGCGGCGCGCGGGAGCGGCAGGAGACCCCGCTGCTGTGGCAAATTGATGGCTCGCTGGCCCGGGTCTACCTACCCCTTAAGCGTGAGCAGGAGGCGAGAACCGCCCTGGCTGCGGCGCGGGAAGAGATCGAGGCGCTGGCTCAAACGATTGACGAGGCCGAGCTGCGCGAGCCTTTCTTCCAAAGGGCGCTGGCCTCCCTGCCCAAAGAAAAGCCCATTTCGGCAAGACAGGCCAGGGCCGAAAAGTTTGGCGGCTTAACCGGGCGCGAACGCGAAGTGGCGGCCCTGATCGCCCGGGGCAAGTCGAATCGCGAGATCGCCGACAATCTGGTGGTCAGCGAACGAACGGTCGAAACGCACGTAGGCAATATCTTGTTCAAGCTGGGTTTTGCCTCACGGACGCAGATTGCCGCCTGGGTGGTCGAAGTAGGATTGGACAAGCGGTAAGACCCCTGCAGCTTGCCCGCATTTTTTTTCTATACTCCTCCGGCTCCCTGCCCTCAAAATCTCCGTACTGCTTCCTTGCAAACTGCGTGTTTTCCACGATGAAAAGTGCAGACTTTTTGATTACACTACTCCTCACAATTGATATGGAGTTGCGATATACCGCACAGAAAGGAGTAGCAAACAATGGGTACAGCACAAGTCCAGGGGAGCCTGTGGGGAGCACGGGCGCGGGACTACGCCAACATCGTGGAGGGATGCATGCAGCCCGTCTATGAGACGGTTTTCGCCGAGGCGGGGGTCGGAGCGGGGACCAAACTCCTCGACGTGGGCTGCGGGCCGGGGCTGGCGGTGCATCTTGCCGCCCGGCGTGGGGCACAGGTGTTCGGGCTGGATGCAGCAGCGGCTTCGCTGGAAATCGCCCGGGAGCGCACGCCGGGGGGCGACTTCCGGGCCGGGGAGATGGAAGACCTGCCCTGGCCGGATAACACCTTCGACGTGGTGACCAGCTTCAACGCCTTCCAGTACGCCGCCGACCTGATCAACGCGCTGCGAGAGGCCAGGCGTGTGGCCCGGCCGGAAGGCCGCGTGGCGATGGTCGTTTGGGGGCGGGCCGAGGATTGCGAGGCTGTAGCGACAGTGAGCGCCATGAGCAAGTTTCTGCCTCCCCCGCCTCCCGGAGCGCCAGGCCCCTTTGCCCTCTCCGCACCGGGGCGCATCGAGGGGCTGCTGCAACAGGCCGGGTTGACGCCGCTGACCAGCGGTGAGGTAGAGTGCCCCTTCGAGTTCCCCGACCTGGAGACAGGGGTGCGCGGGCATCTGTCTTCAGGCCCAGGGGCGGCCGCCATCCGGCAAGCAGGCGTCGAGGCGGTACACCAGGCAATCGCCGAGTCGTTAGCGTCTTTTCGGTTGAACGGGCGCGGCTACTGCCAGCGCAACCGCTTCCGCTACGTCATCGCCGAGGCTTGACCACGGCGTCGCCCATAGGCTAGCAATTGTTTGCAAACAGGTTTCGGTTTTGGACCGCCTGTTTGACGGGCAGAGAGATTGGTAACTGAAAGATGAGCCAGAAAAGGAGGATATTATGAACCTTATTATTGGGGCGACCGGCCTGCTCGGCGGCCGGATCACCCGTCAACTGCTCCAGAATCGGCAGGATGTCCGCATCCTGGTGCGGCCCAACTCTCCCTACCAACCGCTGGTTGAGGCCGGGGCGCAGCCGGTCTTTGGTGATTTAAAAGACCCACTGTCGCTGGCGCCGGCCCTCGCCGGAATCGACTCGGTGATTACTACGGCTACCGCCGGCCAGCGCGATGGGGACGATACCATTGAAAGCGTTGATCTGGCCGGCAATCAGAGTTTAATGGGTGCGGCCGCGCAGGCAGGGGTGAGGCAGTTCATCTTTATCTCGACCATCGCCAGCGACCCGAACAGCCCGGTACCCATCTTCCGGGCGAAAGGGGCGGCGGAAGCCCGCCCGCGAGAGAGCGGCATGGGATATACCATCCTCCGGGCTAATGGCTTCATGGACGTTTGGATCCCGTTGATCGTCGGCCTGCCGCTCCAACAGCAGCGTCCCGTTGTGCTGATTGGGCAAGGCCGCCGTAAGCACACCTTTGTGGCGATGCAGGATGTAGCCGCCTTCGCCGTCCAGGCAGTTGGCCATCCGGCCGCCCATAACCAGACTATCGTGATTGGCGGGCCGCAAGCAGTTTCGTGGCAAGACATCCTCGCCACGTTCGAAACTGTCCTCGAACGGCCGATCCCGGTTGAGAGGCGCGCCCCTGGCGAACAGTTACCCGGGCTGCCGCCCATAGTCAGCGAGAACATGGCCTACCTTGATACATTCGATTCACCGATTGACATGGGGGCAGCGACGCAGGCGTTTGGGATAAAGCTGACGCCGCTAGAGGCGTGGGTACGGTCCTATATTGAGTCTATGGATGCATAGAAGGAGATGACAATGTCAATGTACGATGCAATTGTAATTGGCGCCCGCTGCGCTGGCTCGCCGACGGCCATGCTGCTCGCCCGCAAGGGCTACCGGGTGCTGCTGTTGGACAAAGCCGGCTTCCCCAGCGACCATATGTCTACCCACTGGATCCATCAGCCCGGTATCGCTCGGCTTGCGCGTTGGGGGCTGCGGGAGCGCCTGGTTGCCACCGGCTGCCCGCCGATTACCTCGATCAGCATGGACCTCGGTCCCTTTGCCCTGCGGGGAACACCGCCGCCGGCCGGCGACGTCGCTGCGGCCTACTGCCCCCGGCGCACTGTGCTCGACAAGCTCCTGGTTGATGCTGCCGTTGAGGCCGGCGCGGAGCTGCGCGAACACTTCTCAGTCCAAGACCTCGTCTGGGATGGCGACCGCGTCACCGGTATCACCGGCCGGTCTGCCGCCGGCGCCACGGTGACGGAGCAGGCCCGGATTGTGATCGGGGCCGATGGCGTCCACTCTCTCGTTGCCCGGCAGGTTGAGGCGCCTACCTACAACACCAGGCCGACGTTCACCTGCGCCTACTACAGTTACTGGAGCGGCGTGCCGCTGGACGGAGTCGGCTTCTACCCCCGCGAGCATCGCGGCTTCGGCGTCCTGCCTACCCATCATGGGCTTACCTGTATCATCGTCGGTTGGCCGCACGATGAGTTCCACGCGTTCCGGGCCGACATCGAAGGAAACTTCCTGAAGACTCTGGAGCTGGCGCCCGCGTTGGCAGAGCGGGTGCGCCAGGGGAGGCGAGAGGAGCGCTTTACCGGCACGGCCGAGCTATTCAACTTCTTCCGTAAGCCCTACGGCCCGGGCTGGGCATTGGTCGGGGATGCCGGCTATCACAAAGACTCGATCACGGCGCAGGGCATCAGCGACGCCTTCCGGGATGCGGAATTGGTTGCAGAAGCGGTGGATGCCGGCCTCTCCGGTAGGCGGCCACTAGAGCAAGCGATGGCTGAGTACGAGCGGCGGCGCAATGAGGCGGCGCTGCCGGTTTACGAGTTCACGTGTCAGCTCGCGATGCTGGAGCCGCCTCCCCCGGAGATGCAGCAACTATTTGCTGCTCTGCGCCACAACCAGGAACAAACCAATCGCTTCTTCGGTACCATGGCCGGGACTGTACCGATCCCGGAGTTCTTTGCGCCGGAGAACCTGGGGCGGATCATCGGCGTCGAAACGCAAACCGCCCCCATGTAGGGCTTGGCGCCTTCACCCTTAGCGTAGCCGGCGCAGTCTTTCTGATAGACATATCATTTAAAATCCATACATTCGCTCGACTTGGATTGACAAATCCAAGCCCTTTTCCGGGCCATTGAGCGGGATTGGCCAATCCCGCAAGAGCAATTTGTATGACTTTTATTTGATTTCTCTATGAGTTCGTTAGCCAGGTCAGGGTGAATCAAATAGGGTGGCATCCTGATAATGCCACCCTATCGTTTTAGACAAACTCAAATTACTAATTTAAGGTGAGTTCTACGGGCAGAGGCTTGATCGCCTCGCCCAGGGCATCACCAAAAGGGACCGCCGAACTTAAGGCTTCGGCCAATACCTCGTCAATGGTTTCAGCCATGTGAAAGGTCATTTCAGCCCGCACATCTTCCGGCACATCGTCCAGGTCAAGCTCGTTGCGCTTGGGGAAGATGACTGTTTTCAAGCCGGCCCGGTGCGCCGCCAGGATTTTTTGCTTTAATCCGCCGATGGGCAGCACCTGTCCTTGCAGGCTGATCTCCCCGGTCATCCCTACCTCAGAGCGTACAGGCCGCCCGGTCAGCAAAGAAACCAGGGCCGTTACCATCGTTACCCCGGCCGAAGGCCCATCTTTGGGCACGGCCCCGGCCGGCACGTGCAGGTGAATGTCGGCGTCATTGAACCTGGCCGAGTCAATCCCCAGTTCGGCGGCATGGCCGCGCACATAACTCAGCGCAATTTGGGCGCTCTCCTTCATTACATCGCCTAACTGCCCGGTCAGGGTCAGGCGGTCTTTGCCGGGCATGCGGGCGGCCTCTATGAACAACACATCGCCGCCAACCGGCGTCACGGCCAGGCCGGTAGCCACCCCCGCCTTTTCGGTGCGCAGGGCCGCTTCAAACTGGAATCTGGGTTTGCCCAGGTACTGCCGCACCTGCTGCGGGCCGATAAGGAGATTGGAGATTGGTAATTGGTAATTGGGGCTTCTACTCTCCCCTGCTCCATTTCCCCCGCTCTGCGCGCCTGGGGCGTGCTCCCCTGCACCTTCGGCCACCTGGGTGGCTACCTTGCGGGCAATCCGGCCAATCTCACGCTCTAAGTTACGCACGCCGGCCTCACGGGTGTAATCACGGATAATCTGGCGCAGCGCCTCTTCTTCAAATTTGATTTCGTCGTTGCGCAAACCGTTAGCCTTGACCTGGCGTGGCACCAGGTAGCCCTTAGCAATTTCAACCTTCTCATACTCGGTGTAGCCGTCAAGCTGGATGATTTCCATGCGGTCGCGCAGCGGGGCCGGGATGGTATCCAGGGTATTGGCGGTAGCGATGAACATAACCTGGCTTAAGTCAAAATCTACATCCAGGTAATGGTCGCGGAAAGCGTAGTTCTGCTGCGGGTCAAGCACTTCCAGCAGGGCGCTGCTGGGGTCGCCCCGCCAGTCGGAACCAATTTTGTCCACCTCATCCAGCATAAAAACCGGGTTGCGTGTGCCGACGCGCTTGAGCGACTGGATAACCCGGCCCGGCAGCGCGCCGATGTAGGTGCGGCGGTGGCCGCGAATTTCGGCTTCATCGCGCACCCCGCCCAGGCTCATGCGGGTAAACTCGCGGCCCAGGGCGCGGGCGATGCTGCGGCCCAGGCTGGTTTTACCCACACCGGGCGGGCCAACAAAGAGCAGAATCGAGCCGCCGGCCCGGTCTTGTTCGCGCCCGGCTTCCTGCGGTTCGTCATCCACCTGCCGCTCCAGGCGCAGTTTGCGCACGGCCAGGTATTCCAAAATCCGCTCTTTCACATCTTTGATGTCGTAGTGGTCGGTATTTAAAATCTGGCGGGCGTGGGCAATGTTCAGGTTGTCTTCACTCAGCTTGCTCCAGGGCAGGCTGACCATCCAATCCAGGTAGGTTTGGATAACGCCGTACTCGGCGGATTGCGGCTGCAATTTTTCAAGCCGGCTCAATTCTCGCAGGGCTTCTTTCTTGGCTTCTTCAGGCAGACCGGCGGCCTCAATTTTTTCACGATATTCAACGGCGATGGCCTGCTCGTTATCTTCACCCAGTTCCTTTTGGATGGCTTTGAGCTGCTGGCGCAGGTAATACTCGCGCTGGTTTTTGTCCAGCTCTTCCTGGGTCTCGGAGCGAATCTGCTGCCCAATTTGCAGCACTTCTAGCTCGCGAGTCATCAGGCGCACCAGGTGGTTCATCTTGCCGCGCAGGGTATCCTCCAGCAGAATTTGGAGCCGGTCTTCAAACTCCATACGCATATTTGAGGCAATCGTGTACACAATGCTGCGCGGGTCGCTCATCTGCTCTAAAAATTGGCTGACCTCATTGGGCACCTGGGGCAGGTATTCAACGATGGAGTGCGAAAGCTCCAGCATACGCCGCTTAAGGGCCTCAATCTCCATCGCCTGTTCCGGTTCCACCTGGTCGGGGGCCATGACGATTTTGGCTTTTAAAAAGGGTTCGGTTTGAGTCCACCCCTCAATCTTAAAGCGTTCGATGCCTTGCACAATGATTTGGAGCGATTCCCGTTCGCCGCGCACCACTCGGTGAATGCGGGCCAGCACCCCCACCGGGTGTAAATCTTCCGGCTCGGGCTCTTCCAGTTCTGGCTTCTTGGAGACGACCAGGCCAATCAGGCTGTCATCTTTGATAGCCGCTCTGATTAAATTGATCGAGCGAGGCACCCCAATACTGAGCGGCAGGATGATAAAGGGAAATGCGACTGCGCCGCGCAAGGGTAAAATGGGCAACTCGCTGGGAAAATTGCTTTCTGCTTCGTTCTGATTTTTTAACTCGTCAAACTGACTAAACATGCTCACTCCTTTAGGTAGGCTGGTAAGTCACAATTACCTTTAGCTCTTGTACTTTGACGTTGTGTGAAGCATTATACTTACGGACTGTTAGATTAGCGTTAGAATAAAAAAATGAACTGCATGCAGAGGCTTGAGACCCTCGGCTTTTTAAATTTGCCTGGGGCAAATTTTTTTTTGCCTGGGGCTGATTTTTGTTTCAAAGGCGCGCCCAAAATTCAAGCTGTGTGGGTTAAGCTGACAGCTTATGTGAGGGTCAACAAAATATTGCACCTTCCTGGAAAAAGTCTGGGGCAAACCCTTACGGGCCAACCTGTTTGGCAGAGTTTTCTGTTTGACTTATACTTGTGCCCTAAGGTAGGGGCAGCCTGCTCACGGTCGGCCCCTATGGTTGTTTTGCCGGAGGTAAGCGTGTGAAGCTGCCAATGCCC
>CAZDMM010000102.1:3065-14387 GCA_964505845.1 uncultured Caldilineaceae bacterium | reverse complement strand
CCACCTGCTCCTCAATTTCGGTCAGAACCACCTCGCGCAAAAATTTGGTAAAACTTTTGACCGGCCCCAGGGCGGCCTGGTTTTTCCACCAGCCTTCCAGGTCAAGCGGTAGGTTAAAGCCTTCTTTGAGGTCGGCCAGCAAATTCAGATACCACTGGTCTATCGGCACCAGGCCGATTTGGGTTAAATCTACCAGGGCGGTGCGGACCCCCTGCTGCTGCAACAGCCGGGCGGTGCGGATCATCAGGCTGGATTTGCCCATCTGCCGGGGGGTGAGGACGTAACAAAATTTGCCGGCCAGAGCCAGGTTAAAAAGCTCATCGTCGGCGGGACGTTTGACGTAAGAAGGGGAGTCGGAGCGCACCGTACCGCCAACCACAAAGAAGTCGGCGGCATCCACGTCAATCGGCAGATTGGCTCTGACCCAGGCGGGGTTAAAAACGCAGCGGTAGATTTCGCAGCGAACTTGCAGAAAGCCCTCTTCGGCCCGCACCAGGCCGGTTAATTTGAGCTGGTTCTGAACGGGCGAGCGTTCATCCTCGGCCACTTTTTCGCCCTCATACACCTGGCGGTAGAGGGTCAGGAGGTGGCGTTTGAGGGGGTGTTCGCGCAGGCTGTCTTGCACAAATTGCAGGTTGGTTTCTTTGCGGGCCTCTTCGGTGAGAAAAAGCCGGTTGACCAGGGCATCAATGCGCTCGTTGGTCCAGGCTTCGGCCT
Source organism: uncultured Caldilineaceae bacterium (assembly GCA_964505845.1). Taxonomy (GTDB): domain Bacteria; phylum Chloroflexota; class Anaerolineae; order 4572-78; family J111; genus DSQQ01. The sequence continues at coordinate 13,670 of CAZDMM010000102.1, read as the reverse complement.
CGGTTTGGGTGATGGTCTGGCATAGTTTTTGGGTGAGGTAGGGATGGCCGCCGGTCCAGTGGTAGATACGCTTGAAGATGGCTTCGCCCTGGCCAGGGTAGATTTTTTCCAGCCGGTCTTGCAGCACGGCGGCGCTGGTCAGGGTAAAATCTTTTAATTTGACGGCATGGCCGATGTTGAAGGGGGTGCGGGTGTGGTCTTTGATCAAATCGGTGGGGGCGGCCACGCCGATTAAAACAAAGCTGAGGCGAGCAAAGGCGGCGTCTTTGGCGCGGGCGTTGTGGGTGGCCCGCACGGCGGTAAAAAAGTCGTCGGAGAAGGGCAGGCGCAGAGTGGTATCAATTTCATCAATAAAAATGACAATCTGGCCGTCAATTTCGGTCAGCACCACGTCGCGCAAAAAGTTGGTAAAACGCCGCACGTGTCCCAAAGCCGCCCGCTCCTGCCACCACGTTTCCGAGTCTACCGAGAGGTCCAGTTGGTCGGCCAGTTCGGTCAGCAGGTCCAAATACCAGGTATCGGCCACGCTGGCGCCCATCTCGGTCAGGTCAATAATGGCGCTGTGAGCGCCTTCGGCCCGCAGGCGGCGGGCGGTGCGGATCATCAGGCTGGATTTGCCCATCTGGCGGGTGGTGAGTACGTAGCAAAAGTCGCCTTTGAGGGCCAGTTCATACAACTCGTCATCGGCCGGGCGCTTGACGTAGGAAGGCACGTTAGGGGCCAGGGTGCCGCCGGCCACAAAAAAGTCTGACCGGATACGGCTCTTGTTCAGGGTGGTCGCCGGAGCGCCCTCGTCGGGTTGAGATAGACTCGTCATGCACTCGACCTTTTGCAGCCTATTGTGAGCTTCCGGGAAGCTACAGCAATTTATCCTCAAAATACAATTTGTAAAGATCACAGCGACAGGTGAAGCTCTCGCCGCTGCCTTTAATGAGGCCGGCGCGCAGCAAACGCAGCAGCGACAGCTCATCGGGGCAGCATTGGTTGAGAATCACCTCTCGCAGGGCGTTTTTGAGGTCAGGCTTGTCGTAGATAGTCCAATATTGGTGGCGGAGATGGTCGCCAAAGGGGCCGTCATCGCTGGGAGCGCACCGGCGCAGGTCGGCCCAGGGCAAGTTCTCCGTCACCATTTTGTACAGGGCCAGGCGGGTTAAAAAAGGATGGCCGTTCAACAGAGCAATTAACTCCGGCGTTTCAGCCTCGGAGACCGGCGAGTTGTGGCGGCGATTCAACTCAGCCACCTGGGCGGCGTCGAAGTCGCTCAAATCCAGGTGCAGGCCAACGTTAAAGGGGGATTGGTGAATATCGTCAATGAGCAGGTAAGGTTCGGTGGAGATAACCAGCACCATATTCAGTTTTTCCCATTCCTCGTGGGAAGCCCGGCGGTTGTGCCAGGAGCGGAGCAGGCCAAAGAAATCTTTATAAAAATCGGTTTGCAGCAGGCCGTCCGCCTCATCCATGGCCAGGGCAACCGGCTCGTCAAAGTTGGGCAGCACATGCTGTTCCATAAACCGGGTCAGCTTTTTGGTGGGGCTGCGCGACCCTTCCCAGGCTTCCTCGACGGTTTCTTCATCCAGGTCCAGTTCATCACAAATGGAGCGAGCCACTTCTTGCAAGAATAGGTCGGGCGAAGCGAGCTGGTTGCTCCCAAAACTTTGAAAATCCAGAAAGACAACCGGCCTGCGTTGCTCGCGGGCATAGTGAATGCCTCGCATCAGCAGTGAGGTTTTGCCGGTTTGGCGCGGGGCGCGAATGGTGGTGGTGGTTCCCCAGCCTACCATTTGCGCCTTCAATTGGGCGTCGGCGGCGCGTTCGATGTAGAGTTTGTCGCGTAGTTTAACCGCGCCGCCGGGTACGGCCAATTCCATCACCGAGCGAGGATTAAAGGCCGGCAGCGGGGCCAGGGGGACTCCGTCGCCGGTTACAAAGCGGCCATCTTCAGAAATAACGCCGGTGGTCACTTTTTGGCCCGGTGGAGGGCTGAGGCGTTGGTGGGGAGGTTGCCCGGCCAGCATGCCCCGAATGGCTTCCAAGAGGCGAGGGTGGTCGGCTTCGCTATGCCAATCAACGCTGGGCAGAGCTTCTAAAGCCGCCGGCAGGCTGTGCGGCGGCAGGCCGCCGTTGACAAGCCGCACGGCCAGAATGTGCGGCTGGCGGCGCACCTGGTGATTTATCTGGGCTTGATTGATTTCACTTTGCACAATTTCGCTCTCCAGAGCTGCTTTGGAGAGCAGGAGGATGAACAGGTGACAGGCTTTGATTTGACGCTCAATCTGCTTCAACCCGGCGGCATCGGTTCGAGTCACCGGGTCCACAAAAACCTGGTGGCCCTGTTCGCTGAGCCTTTCATAGAGATAGCCGGCCAGATGTTGATCCGGCTGGTGATGGTGGTTGTAACAAATAAAGAGGCAGCCGGGTTCAACCGGCAAGCTGGGGGATGAGTTCGCCTCTACCGCCTCCAGGTCTGCCAGCAGTTCCTGGGCCGAGGCGTAACGCTGCTCCGGCTCCTTGGCCATGGCTTTTTGAATAATTTGCTCTACCCTGGCCGGCAGGTCAGGATTAAGGGTGCGGGGCGGGGCAGCCTCTTCACCGATATGTTTGAACACGATGCTCATGTAGGTGTCGCCCGTAAAAGGCAGCTTGCCGGTGGTTAGCTCATACAGCATCACCCCCAGCGCATAAATATCGGTGCGATGGTCAATCTTCCAGCGCCCGGTGCCCTGCTCCGGCGACATGTAATAGGGCGTGCCTAAAATTGCGTCGGAACTGGTCACCCGCTCCCCATGCACAAACTTGGCAATGCCAAAGTCGGTCAGGATAGGTCGCCCGCTGATGCTTAACATCACGTTTTCGGGTTTCAGGTCGCAGTGAATCACCCCGTGTTGGTGGGCATAGGCTACCGCTTCGGTGATGAGGCGGAACAGGCGCAGCGCCTCTTCCAGAGGCATTTTGCCCCCCTGCGCCTCGATGCTGGTTAAGCGGTGGGCCAGATTCTCGCCCTGCACAAACTCCATGACCATATAAAGCAGGTCATGGCCGGCATCTACATCAAAGTCGTATACCTGAACAATGCCGGGGTGACGCAAGGAAGCCACTACCTGGGCTTCTCGCCGGAAGCGGTCAACCACTTCGGGGTCGTTGGCTTTGAGGATATGAAGCAGTTTGATAGCGACATCACGCTCAAGGGCCGGGTGGCGGGCCTGGTAGATATGCCCCATACCCCCTTTGCCGATCAATTCGGTGATGACATATTTGCCGATTTGTTTGCCAATCAGGTTATCCTGCATGGATGATCAGATTGAGCCTGTGGTTCTTAATGTTTCTAACTTGAGCTTAACTATTGTAGCATATGTGAGGGCCAGCTACAAGCAGACCTTAGGGGGATACAGGGCAGTGATGGCCTGGATTTGACCAACCCGGTTGAGCTAAATGTTGGAGCTGCTTAAAACGCCTCTTGAACCTTTGTTATTTTATTTGCATCAAGCCTAAATCTACCGCCGAGTCTGGCAGCGGCGCACCGTTACGGACTGCCGGCAGGCGGTCGCCGGTAGCCAGGTTGTAAAGGCCGGCCAAAACCCGGTACTCGCCCGGCGCCAGGCCGGTTAAATCCAGAGGATGGGGATCAAGGATGACCTCGCCGTCCTCCCACAAGCGGGTGGGGTAGTCGCCGGTGAGCGGCTGGGCGTCAAAGCCGGTCACTTTTTGGCCGTTGCGCCAGAGCTGGATAAAAACGGTGTAATCGGCGGCCGGTTGACCCTGGGCCAACCATTTTAAGCGAAGCTCGCACGGAGCATTTTGACCGCTACACCCGTTGAAAGCATGGCCGATCAACCAGATGTGGTCGCTAAACTCGGCCAGAGGCGGCTCGCCTTCAGCGCCGGGCCAGGCGGCAGGCACAAGTTTTAGCCAGCCTACCGTCGCCGGGACTGCCTGCCCCTGCCTGTTAAAGGCCGGGATGCCGGGCCGGCCCGCCTCCTTAAAATCAAACAGGCCCAGGTTAACCAGGAGCCGGGTGGGCGCTGCGCTGCCCCCTTCGACCAACACCGGGTAAGTATCGGCCACCACCTGGCCGGGCTGCAAGCTGCGCGTAGGGCGCAGGCCTAGCCCCGGAAAGGTATTGAACTGGCCTACCGTCTTGTTGCCGCGTCCTATCAGGTGGACAAAGACGCTGTAGTTGGTTTCCATCGGCTGCAGGACTTGCCAATAGGCCGTCACCGGTACGCGCTGGCCGGGCCGGACGGCGGCTGTCTCAATTTTAACCCCCAGCAGTTTCATTTCATTGCGATAGGTCCAATCGAGGCGGGTTACATCAGGGGGGAGGTCGGCGGCGGTCAAAAGCGGCCTAGGAAAGTAGGCGGGCGCTACCACCCCAAAAGGCAGCCAGGCAGCCAGGCTAAAAAGCACTACCAGCAGTAATCCCAAAATGGGCCGGCGCCAGCGGGCCGGCGCCAGCACCCACCAGCCCCACATGATGAGCAGCGCCATCGAGCCGAGCGCCGGCAAAAGTTGACGGCCTTGCAAACCACCTTCAGTGGCCACCAGCCGGGTAAGGGAGAAGGCCAGGGCGACAGGGAAAAGCAGGTGAAGGATGAGGGGGGGAAGGATGGAAGGAGGGAGGGTTGTAAGGTTGGAGGTTGGAAGTTGGAGGGAAAGGGTTTTTCCATTCCTCCAGTCTTCCAACCTTCCTTTTATCCATTGTATCATCTGTAAAGCTATGACTACTGCTCCTCCCACCAACCCTACCCGGCTGATAATGCGGTAGACGCTGTAGACCCACTCCGGGGCCACCAGGTTGAGCCAGCCAAAGGTGGCCCAAAAGGAAACCTCACCGGTGGAGAGCGTATAAAGGAACTGGCTCAGGGTCAAAGGTTGGGGGTCAACCTGAAAATAAAGCTTGTACAGGCCTTGTTGGAAGAAATCGCCGTAAAGCTGGTAATTGCGCCAGTACCACCAGCCACCGACAGCCACAAAGAGCAGGCCGGCAATAATTCCGTCTCGCCAGAGCAGGGCGGCGGCGCCGGGTTGTTTACGCCGGGCTACTGCCGTGATCAGAAAGGCAACGGTCGCCACCAGGCCAAAGGAGAGGCCGGTCATTTTGGAGAGCGAGATGAGACCCAGCACCACTCCCAGGGCGGCGGCGCGTCTCCAGTGCGGGCTGGGGCCGGCCAGCACATAACGCTGGGCCAGCCACAGGCCGACGGCGCAAAAGGCGATATTGGCCGGTTCGTTGGCGACGGAGGCGGTGATGAAGGCAAACATCGGCTGGCAGGCCACAAAGAGCGCGACGAGGGCGGGGAAGAGATTCGAGCTTAGAGATTGGTAAGTTACTTCGGAAGTGTTGCTAATCTCCAATCTCCAATCTTTACTTAGTTCAAAAGCGGTCAAATAAATAAAAATTATGGCGATAACGCCATAGAGCATAGAGTACAGCCGGAGAATGTGGACGGCCAGGCTGAGGCCGTGATAAGGAAAAGCTTCGGCGGGGGTATGGAGGAAGTTATTTTTGTTGCCGGGGTCCAAAGCGTAGCCCAGGGAAGCGTGAGGATTTTTGGCGCTCTTCAGATAGTCGTCAAACTCATCCAGCTTAAAAGGCTGCACCAGCAGCGCCCCCAGGGCATAATAAAGCGGCGGCTGCTGCCCGCCCCAAATGCCTTGCCCCGGCAGCATCACCGGCAGGCCGTTGCCTTCGGCAATGTATTTGACGTGGCCGGTGTGCGTCCACTCGTCCGGCGCTTCAAAGATGGGAACGATGAAGAAGTAGCAGCCGGCCAGGAACAGGTAGACCAGCAGGGCCAGGAAGAGACCGGGGTGGGAAAGGATGAAGGATGAAGGATGAAGGATGAAACTGTCTTTTCGCTGATTCGCTGACTCGCTCATTCGTTCATTCGTCATGGCAGGGTCAGCTCTACGCTCTGGTCTTGCTGCGGCAAATCCGACTCGGTGACGGCCAGGCGTTGGCCCGAGTTAAGGTCATACCAGCCCAGGCGCAGGGCCTGGAGACCGGGGGCCGCCGGCAGGGCGCGCCGGTCGGCGATGACTTCTCCGGGGGCCCACCAACGGGTGGGGTAAGCGTTGGCGGTGGGCGGCCCGTCGGCCTGGGTGATAACCTGGCCGGCCCGGTTGAGTAGATGCACAAAGACATTGTAATCCTGGTCAATGGGAGCCAGGGCTTGCCAGTACAGGGTTATTTCTCCGCCCGCTCGGCCCTCAGCCGAAGGGGTAAAATCATAGCCAATCAGAGTCATCAGGTTGGCAAAATTTACCTGGGTGCGGCGCTCGGGCCGGTAAACCGGCCAGTTTTTGGGGATAATTTTGATTTCTCCCACCAGCGGCGTAACTTCTGTGCCCTGTGAATTCAAGGCCGGAAAACCGGCCCGGTCGGGCGAGTCAAAATCAAACAAGTTGACGGCGGCGCGGGCGACCAGCGGCTCAAGCGCGTCTTCGGCCAGCCTGAGGGGGTAGACATCCTCAAAATTTTCACCCGGATGCAGGTAGCGGGTGGGCCGCAGCCCCAGGCCGGGGTAAGTTTCGCGCCGGGCCAAAACCTGGCCGTCGGGGGCCAGCAGCACGGCGGCTACACTATAATTTTTGTCCAGGGCAGCCAGGGTTTGCCACTGCACCTCCACCATTACCACATCACCCACTGCGGCTGTTTTGGCGTGGGAATTTTGCGTATAAAGTTGACCTCCGGCCAGCTTGAGCGCGCTCAGAAAAGTATAATCCAATGCCGCCGTCTGGCTGACTTGTTGACTTGCCGGCTCGCTGACCCTAAAGGCGGGGTAGATCAGCCAGCCGAGGCTGTAGCTGTTCAAAGCCACCAAAGCGGCGATGACCAGCCCGCTGAACCCGCCGGCCCAGCGGCGCGGCAGCAGGCTGTGCCAGCCCAGCGCCAGCAGCAGCGAAATGGCGGCAATGGCCGGAAAAATCAGCCGGGTGTGAGAAACAGAGCCTACCTCCATAACCCAGCGTATATAAAGGAACAGGTTGAGTCCGGCCCACAAAAGCAAAGTAAAGATTGGGGCAAAATGGATGTTGGTCAGGTCGAGGGGCAGCGGGCGGGCCTGGTCGCCCTGCACCAGTTTAGCGATGAGGGCCAGGCCCAGGCCGATCAAGCCCAGGCGGGTTAGCCAGAAAAAGAGCTGGTAGACCCATTCTGGCGGGCGAATCTGGCCCCAGCCAAAGGTGGCCCAATAGGCTCGCTCTGCTTCAGCCTGCAGGCCCCACACCTGGGCCAGCGAAATGTCGTGCCGGCCGGCCAGGTTGAGGTGAGTTTCGGTGGCAAACCACTCGCCGTACAGGCTGTAATTGCGCCAGAACCACCAGCCGGTAATGGCCAGGAGGGCGACGCCCATGATGACGAGCCAGCGCAGGGTGTGGCGCAGCGGGGCGTCGTGCAGCTCACTGATGAAAAACAGCCGCCAAAAGATGATAAAGGCAATCACCAAAAAAGTGGTGAGCGTGCTGAGCTTGGTCAGCACCGCCAGGCCGGTGAGCAGGCCGAGGAGAAAGGGAGGCGAAGAGGCGAAGCGAGATTCGCTGACTCGCTGATTCGCCGAGTCGCTGAATTTGAAGGCCAGCAGCACCGTCAGGGTGGTGAGGGCGGCGGAGAGGCTGTCGTTGCTGACGGTGGCGGAGACGCGCAGAAACTGTGGGTTGAGGGCGGTCAGCGCGGTGGCGGTGAGGGTCAGCGGCAGGTGGTGGGGAAACAGGCGGCGGGCCAAGAGGAAGGTAAAGATGACGGTAAGCAGCCCAAAGAGCAGGCTCCACCAGCGGCCAATGTGGACGGCCAGCGCGGCCCCGTGATACGGAAAGGCATCCATAGGGCCGTGCAGTACCAGGTTTTGGTTGTCGTTAAGCAGCGCCCGGACTTCGGTAAAGAGCCAGTGCGGGTTGCGCTGCAGCAGTTCCGGCAGGTTGTCGGTGTTGAGCCAAAAAGCGGTGCTGGCAGCCACGATGGCGTAGTAGAGCGGCGGCTGCGTGCCTTCTTGATTCCAGGGTTGGCCGGGTGCAGCGACGGGCAAGCCCTGCCCATCGGCCAGGTGTTTTACAAAGGGATAATGCAGCGTTTCGTCGGAGTTTTCAAAAACGGGGGTAAGAACGCTGTAACCCAGGCCCAGCAGCAGAAAGAGGGCGGCCAAAACAAATCCTGGCCGGGATAAGGTATGGCCCATACTCAGTCAATTTATCCAATCTCTATAACTAAAGGTGACTGGCGCCTGGTCAACAATAAGTTTTGCTGTGCTCAATCGTCTTGCCAGACAAGAAAGCGCCAGTCACCTGAGTCTCAAGTTTTAACTACAACCACAACGGTCATATCATCGTTCTGCTCGGCCTGACCGATAAATTCCTGGGCGGTGTTGATGATGTGTTCGGCAATCAGTTCAGCGTCCTGGGTTTCGATGATGTTGGCAATGGCTTTTTCTAAACGTTCAAAACCAAACAACTCTCTTGTTTCGTTTTGGGCCTCTACAATGCCATCACTGGTAAAGATAACCGTAGTAAAGGGGTCTAACAGAAAAACGTCATCCTGGTAAACTTCTTGGGGCGGCGCCAGCGACCCCACCGGCAGCCCACCGACCGGCAGGTAGCGCAGGCCATGTTTGGTAGCGCCAACCGGGGCAATCATGCCGGCGCTGGCAACGGTCATCAGCATGCCCCTGGGCTGTTCCAGGGATTTCCCCTCGGCGTCTTTGGAGGCGGGCAGCGGGGCAAAATGGGCTACCTGCAAGCCGATGTTCATTTTATTTTCACGCAGCCGGTTGTACAGGATATGATTCAGCCGGTTGAGCAGCTTGCCGGGGCCGATGTCAGCCTGGATTTGGGCGTCAATGGCGGTAATGGCCACGGCCATATAGAGCGCGGCCGGAATGCCCTTGCCGCTGACATCGCCGATAGCGACGCCCAACTGGTCCTGGCCTACGGCAAAAAAATGGAAGAAGTCGCCGCCAATATGCCGGGCCGGCAGAATGCGCCCGGAAATCTGCAAGCCCTCTATCTGGGGCACTATTTGGGGCAGCAGGGTTTCCTGGATGCTTTGGGCAATCTCCAGCTCCCGCTCCAATTCCCGCACTTCAAGTTCATACAAGCGGGCGTTTTCCAGGGCAATGGCTACCTGGTTGGCAAAGGCCAGGGCCAGTTGCAGGTCGTCTTCATCGTAGGCGTTGGCCTCGGTATGGTCAATGCTGATCAGGCCGATGACCTTATCGCGGGCAATGAGGGGAATGCCCATCCATGATTTGATTTGCTCGCCCGACTTTTTAAGAGTGTTATAGCTGGGCGGGATGTTGTGGGCGATGAGCGGTTGGCGGCGTTGAATGGCAATCATGCCCGGATCTTGCTCGTTATCAAAGTTAACCGGAAAGGTTAAGCCGACCACCTTTTTGGGGTTGGGAAAGCCGCGCCCGGCGATGATGCGCCGCCGTTTGCCCTCGATGAGGTGAATGGCGGCGCTGTGATATTTAACCACGCGCGCCAACTGGTCCAGAATCCGCTCCAAAACCTCGTTCAGGTTAAGGCTGGAGCCGACCACCGATGAGACCTCGCGCAGTGTTTCGGCCTGCTGCCGGCGCAGCAGTTCTGCCTCGTACAATTCCACGCTCTGCAAGCCCACCCCCAACTGGTCGGCCATGGCCTGGCCCAGCGAGATTTCGCCGGAAGAAAAGAGCCGTTTGTGCCGGGTGGCTTCGACCAAGACTGCGCCGCTAATTTCGCCCCGAATTTGAATGGGGATCACCAGCAGCGACAGGGTTTCTGGCCCCACCCAGCCCAATTCGATTAACGATGGGCCGGCGCTGCTGCTTTTTTTCTTAAGATGAAGCGGCCAGGACGCGGCCTGAACATCTTCAAGCACGACCGGCCAATGGGTGGCCATGAGTTGTTCATACACCGGATTATTCCTTAGCTCAAGCTGCCACCCTTCCAGGCCCTGCGCCGGCCGCAGCAAGCCTTCATAGGCGGGTTCATGGCGTTTCCAGCGGGCGGGCGAGTCATCTTGCTGGCTTACCTTGACCACCCCTTTTTTGGCTTCAAAATCAAAGATGACCACGCTGCCCTGGTGCAAGTTGAGGGCGCGCAGGTATTCTTGCAGCACAATGCTCATGATGGCGTGGGAATCTTGGGTGGAGGCGAGGGTGCTGGCTACTTGGTACAGCGCGTCGGATTCTTCCAGGGCTTGCTGGAGCTGCCGCAAATATTGGACATTCTCCAGGGCTACGGCGGCCTGGTTGGCCAGCAGGCGGGCCAGGCGAATCTCGTCGGCGTTAAAGCTGCGTTCCCGGCGCGTTTCCCACAATTCTACCCAACCGATGGCTTCTCCTTTGACCACCAGGGGCACCGACAAGCGGGCCTGGCAGCCGTACCGGGCCATTTCGGCCAGCTCGGCCTCGTCTAAAGCGGGATTCCCCACCTGGAACACGGCCGGCTGCTGGCCTCGCATTACCTGCAAAATGGGCCGCTGGCCCAGCTTGAAGATTGGCTCGATTTTAGCCTCTCGCGGCGAGGCTTCCTCGCTTAAAAATTCTGCTTGCAGCGTGCCGGTATTGAGGTCTTTGTCCCAACTGTAAATGCGGCCGCTGCTGGCGTTGATAATCTGCACCATCTGCCGGA
>CAZDMM010000102.1:0-2965 GCA_964505845.1 uncultured Caldilineaceae bacterium | reverse complement strand
TCCCAACTGTAAATGCGGCCGCTGCTGGCGTTGATAATCTGCACCATCTGCCGGATCAACGTTTTCAGAACGGCTTCGGTATCCCGGGCCGAAGAGATGGCGGAACTGGTTTCATACAGGATGGCCAGCTCATTCAGGTTGGTGCGGGTTTCTTCAAAGCGGCGGGCGCTGTAGATGGCGGCGGCTACCTGCCGCACAATGCTTTCAAAAAAGCGTAGATCATCCTCATTAAAGGGGGTCTTATGCAGCCGGCTGACCACCATGACCCCCATAATTTCTTTAAAGGTGACCAGGGGAACGCACAAGATATGCTCGCTTTGGCCGTTGGCAGTAGCCTCTGCATTGGCAATGAGGGCGTGGCCGGTGGCCGCTACCGAACCGATAACGCCCTGGCCTACCACCAGCGCGGTAGGGTAATCCTGGCCGGCAATTGGCCCAATGGAGAGAATCGGCTGCAGCTTTTGGCGGTCTTTGGCTAAAAAGTAAACCCGGCCGTTGTCGGCGTTTAACAAAATTTTTACCTGGTCAACAATTTTTTCTAAGGTGGGGAGAAGTTCCAGCCGTCCAGACACCTGGCGGCTGGTTTCCAGGAGAATTTGTAATTCCTGGTTGTAATGGCCGCTTTGGATTTCGGTGCGTTTCAGGTCGGTGATGTCAGCCCCAATGATGCAGATATCGGCCTGCTGCTGGGCGCGGGATTGGGCCGACCACTCTTCATAGATGGGATAAACGTGAAGCTGAACCCAGTGAGCTTCTCCTTGCTGGTTTTCCAGGGCATAACTGGATAAGAAAAGAGGTTCGCCCTCACGCCGCACCTGCTCCAGCAGCTCTTTGAGGTGGTCAATATTGTAGGGGGAGAGGGGCAGCATTTCCAGGAGGGTGCCGCCGGGGCCATGCGGTTTTAAGCCAAATAAGGTTTCGGCGGCGCGATTCCAGGCCTGCACCCGGTTATCGGGGCTGATGATCTGGATAGCCAGTTGCGAGGCGTCGCTGGTAATAGCCTGGTAGAGCGGTTTGATAATGGTTGCGGCGTTATCGGGCGGGAGTTGTTTTTGCCAGTTTTCTTCCAGGATGGCTAACTTTTTGACCAGGGCCAGCAGGCCGGCCGGCGAGAGGGTAGCATAATCGGCGGCCCCCAATTCCAACGCCTCCAATAAAATCTGTTCAGCATTATCGGCGGCGGTGAGGGGGTCTTGAATGAGGATAAGAGCAGTATTTGGGTAAACCTGGAGCAGCGAGGTCAGCGGGTGCAGGTCGGTGACTAATTGGTCCAGGTTAAGCAAGATGACCTGGGCGTTTTCTGGGTGGGTGATGGCCTTGAGGATGTTTTTGGTCAGGCTCAAGCGGCAGTTTTGAAAATGAGGGCTGAGCGCCCGCACCATGGTCGCCGCTGTGGGAATCTGGCTCTCGATCAGCAGGATGGAAAATAAACTCATATGGGCCAATTTTAACTCTATTTGGGGTAGAATTCAAGCCTGATGTGGATGTTTAGTTTTTACCCCCTGCCTCAGCCCCGGATGAGGGCTACGACGATGACGATCAGGCTGAGGACCACCCGATAAATGGCAAAGGAGTAGAGTGAGTGACCCTTGAGGTAGCCCAGCAGCCAGCGAATGCACAGGTAGCCCGAAACGGCGGCGGCGATAAAGCCGACGGCCAGGGCGGGCAGTTGGCTGGTTAAGTGGCCGGACTCCAGCAGATCTTTTAAGGCAACTACCCCGGCCCCGCCCAGGGCCGGAATAGACATGAGGAAACTAAAGCGGGCCGCAGCCGCGCGATCAAAGCCGCGCAGCATGCCGCCGGTAATGGTAGCACCAGAACGGCTGACGCCCGGCACCAGGGTAATCACCTGCCATAAGCCAATCACCAGCGCATCGAGCCAGCCGATACTCTCTAGCTCCCGCCGGCGAGAACCGTAGCGCTCGGCGGCTATCAAGATGAGCGAGGCCAGGCCGATGAGGATGCCCACGTAGATGGGTTTGTCAAAGAAGCTCTCAAAAAAATCTTTAAACAGGAGACCCGCTACCACCGCCGGGATGGTAGCCAGCACCACCAGCCAGCCCATTTTGGCCTCAAGGGTGGCTAAGGGTTGTCGTTTGAGCAGGCCCTGGAGCACGCCTTGCGCAATGTCCCAAATATCGCGCCAGAAATAAATAAAAACCCCTACCAGGGTACCCCACTGCACCAGCACCTCAAAGGTAAAGGGCGCGTCGGGCCAGCCAAACAGCCAGGGTACCAGCACCAAATGGCCGGAACTGGAAACGGGGATATACTCGGTTAAGCCTTGCACAATACCCAGGATGAGGGCTTGAAATAAATCCATGCTAGAAGAACTCCTTTATATGAGGGTAAACAGTGGTCAGCGGTCAGTAGTCAGTAGCCAGTTGTCAGTCAATATAATTAGTGAATAGCATCCTGAGTTTATCGAAGGGTGCTACTTAACTGATTGGCGTCAACTCATTTTCCCTTGTCTGCTGTCTGCCGTCGGTGGTCGGCGGTCCGGTAGTTGGCTAAAAATTCCTGCTTGTAGTGATTGAACGTGCCTTCCAGAATTGATTGGCGAATCCGGCGCATGGTATCGAGCATAAAATGCAGGTTGTGCAGGGTGGTCAGCCGCAGGGCTAAAATCTCCTCGGCGATGAGCAGGTGGCGCAGGTAGGCCAGGCTAAAGGTGCGGCAGGTGTAGCATTGGCAATCGGGCTGGATGGGGTTGGGGTCTTTGGCAAAGCGAGCGTTGCGCAGGCTCACCCGGCCCTGGGGGGTAAAAACCGCGCCATGCCGGGCGATGCGGGTGGGCAGCACGCAGTCAAATTGATCCACCCCGCGCGCCACCCCCTCGAACAGATCTTCCGGGCTACCCACACCCATGAGGTAGCGCGGCTTGTGACGGGGCAGCAGCGGGTGCAGCACTTCCAGCATGGCGTGCATTTCGGCCTTGGTTTCACCCACGCTCAACCCGCCGATG
>CAZDMM010000101.1:11251-14566 GCA_964505845.1 uncultured Caldilineaceae bacterium | reverse complement strand
TGTATGGGCCAGACACCACCTTTATCCACTGCACCACCCTGAGCGATGAAGAAATTCAGATCATCGTTGACAGCGGCAGCTCCGTCTCGCTGGCTTCGCCGGTAGAGATGATGATGGGCCACGGCATGGTTCCTACCCAAAAGTTTCTGAATCGCGGCCTGCGCCCCAGCCTGAGCGTTGACGTGGAAACCAACGTCCCCAACGATATGTTCACCCAGATGCGCTCGGTCATCTCCTTGCAGCGGGCGCTGATCTTTGATCGCAAACTGGCCGGCGAGGAAAATCTGCCCGACTTTCTGAACGCCCGTGATGTGTTGGAATTTGCCACCATCGAAGGGGCGCGGGCCAACGGCCTGGATCACAAGGTAGGCACGCTGACCCCCGGCAAAGAGGCCGACCTCATCATGCTGCGCACCGACCGGGCTAACGTCTTCCCCATCAACGACCCGATTGGGGCGGTGGTGTGGGGCATGGATACCGGCAACGTGGACTCGGTTTTTGTGGCCGGCAAGGCCCTCAAACGGAACGGCCAATTGTTGGGGGTAGACCTGGAGCGGGTAAGGAAGATGGCTTACGCTTCCCGCGATTACGTCGTCGCCAAATCGGGCTTCAAACTGCCGACGATTTGAGTCAAAAAGAGTTACAACCTCTCCAAACTTGCAATTTAAACTCGACCCCCACCCCAGCCCCTCCCCCGATTCGGCGCACAAGCGGGGGCTGGGGGAGGGGGTATTTAAGAAGGAGACAATCATGGCGATCACTCAACAAACTATGACGGATGAGCAGCGTAAATCTATTGCGCTGGAGTATCTAAAGCGGATTGACCGGGGCGAAAATTTTTTTAACCTCTTTGCCGATGATGCCCAGGTCTATCTACCCAAGTGGGGTTTGGCCAATGGCCGGGCCGAATTTGAACAGTTGTTTAGAGACCTCGGCTCGATTCTGTCGGCCATTGCCCATGATTATGCCTATTTTAATTACATTATCCAGGGTGATTTTGTGGTGGTTGAAGGCACCAGCTACGGCAAAACGGCCGGCGGGGTGGAATGGCGGGCCGGCGTCACCCACGCCGGGCGTTGGTGCGACGTTTTTGAGATCCGCGATTTCAAAATCCAGCGTTGTTTCATCTACCTGGACCCCGACTATGCCGGCGCAGACACCACCCGCTATCCCTGGCTAAATCGCTAAAGTAAATGATTATTCTCGTTCCCACGCCAGGGCGTTGCGTCAAAACGTGGAAATGGGGGTAAATAAAAAACCAAGGAGGCTCATTTATGTCTGTTGAAACTCAAGCTCAGGAAGGCGTCGTCACTCGCCCCTACACCGGGGCCGAGTACCTGGAAAGTATCCGCGATGAACGAGAGGTGTACATTTACGGGGAACGAGTCAAAGATGTTACCACTCATCCGGCTTTTCGCAACATGTCGCGCATGGCGGCCCGCCTGTACGACGCCCTGCACGACCCGGCCCACCAGGCGACCCTGACCGCGCTGACCGATACCGGCAGCGGCGGCATCACCCACCCCTTCTACAAAGCCCCCAAAAGCGCGGATGACCTGGTGGCTGCGCGCAATGCTATTGCCGAGTGGGCCCGGATTACCTACGGCTGGATGGGCCGCAGCCCTGATTACAAAGCCGCCTTCCTGGCTACCCTGGGCGGCAACGCCGAATTTTACGACCCCTACACCGAAAACGCCCGGCGCTGGTATAAACAGTGCCAGGAAAAGGTAGCTTTTGTCAACCACGCCATTGTTAACCCGCCGGTTGATCGCAACCGCCCGTTGGATGAGGTAAAAGATGTCTACATGCACGTGGAAGAAGAGCGGGATGACGGCCTGGTGGTCAGCGGGGCTAAAGTGGTGGCCACCACCTCAATGCTGACCCACTACAACTTCATCGCCAACAACGGCGCTTTGCCCATCAAAACCAAGCCTTTTGCCTTTGTGGCCATGGTTCCCACCAACGCCAAAGGGGTCAAGCTGTTCTGCCGCACCTCCTACTCCATGACGGCGGAAGTGATGGGCAGCCCCTTTGATTACCCGCTCTCCAGCCGCCTGGACGAAAATGACGCCATCATCGTTTTTGACAAGGTTTTTGTGCCCTGGGAAAATGTATTTGCCTACGGCGATATTGACAAGGTGAACAACTTTTTCCCGCGCTCCGGCTTTTTGCCCCGCTTTATGTTCCACGGCTGCACCCGCCTGGCCGTCAAGCTGGATTTTCTGGCCGGGCTGATCCTCAAGGGGGTAGAATCAACGGGGGTGGCCGAGTTTAGAGGGGTGCAGGCCAATGTGGGTGAAATTTTGGCCTGGCGCAACCTGTTCTGGTCGCTCACCGAGGCCATGGCCCGCAATACCTCTCCCTGGACTAACGGCAACGTTTCGCCCAGCCTGGAAGCCGGCCTGGCCTACCGGGTGGTTTCTACCTACGCCTACTCCCGCATCCGCGAGATCATGGAAAACATCATGGCCAGCGCCCTGATCTACCTGCCTTCTCACGCCGTAGACTTTAAAAATCCCGAAATCCGCCCATACCTGGAGCAGTTTGTGCGCGGTTCTAACAATTATGCGGCCATTGACCGGGTCAAACTGATGAAGTTGATGTGGGACGCCATCGGCACCGAGTTTGGGGCGCGCCACGAATTGTATGAGCGCAACTACTTTGGCAACCACGAAAGCATCCGCTTTGAGGTGCTGATGGTGGCCGAAGCCATGGGCGCAACCCAGCGATTTAAAGGCTTTGCCGAGCAGTGCATGGCTGAGTATGACCTGGACGGCTGGACCGTGCCCGACCTGCTTAACCCGGATGACATCAACGTGGTGATGAACAAATTTGCCAAAGACGGCCAGAACAGCAAGCATTAATGGAGTAGGCTAAACCAAAACTTGTGGTGTGCAGGGCTGTATCGCTGTATCTCAGGCTCTGCACACCACACACCGCGTGAGGTGTTATATGGATACATCGCCAGAAGTCATGCTGGACCCGCGTGAGTTTCGCAACGCCATGGGCCGTTTTGCCACCGGGGTAACGGTGATTACTACGGAGGTAGACGGCCAGCCGCACGGGATGACCGCCAATGGTTTTATGTCTATCTCGCTGGAGCCGCCGCTGGTGCTGATTTCGGTTGGCAACAAAGCCCGGCTGAACAGCCTGTTGCCGCAAAGTGGGCGCTACGGCATCAGTGTTTTATCTGAGCAGCATGAGATTTACAGCCGCCACTTTGCCGGCCGCCCGGTCGAAGGGCTGAAAATCCCTTTTGTCCGTAAAAAAGATATGCCCCTGCTGGCCGATTCCATCGCCTGCATCGTAGCCACG
>CAZDMM010000101.1:0-11241 GCA_964505845.1 uncultured Caldilineaceae bacterium | reverse complement strand
GTAGTGGAGACCAGTCCCGGCGGCGACCACACCCTTTCCCTGGGCCGGGTGGAATACCTGGACTACCAGGATGAGCGACCTCTCTTGTTTTATGCCGGCAAGTATCGCCAGCTTGATCTGACGGCGGAAGAAAAAAAGGGCTGGGCCGACGATGCCGCTCTGCTCTTTTCGACCATGTGGTGATATTACTACTCACCCGAGTCATAAATATGGTATTTT
Organism: uncultured Caldilineaceae bacterium; assembly: GCA_964505845.1. Taxonomy (GTDB): domain Bacteria; phylum Chloroflexota; class Anaerolineae; order 4572-78; family J111; genus DSQQ01. Next base: position 11,022 of record CAZDMM010000101.1, on the reverse strand, counting down.
TACTGAGATTAGGGGATTTTGGGATAAAATAAGGTAAAAAAATCCCCTAATCTCTTAATCCCGCTATTTTAATTAATTCCATCGGAGGAAAGACGTTAAACATTATGAAGAAGACAAGTGTTCAAGATGCGCTGGGGTTTTCGCGGCGCGAATTCCTCAAATTGTCGGCGGGAACGGTGGCCGCCCTATCCCTGGCCGGCTGCGCCGTCGGCGGGGCCGGCGGCGGGCGAGCCATCAAAATTGGCTATGTGACCCCCAAAACCGGCCCGCTGGCCCCCTTTGGCGAGGCCGATGATTTTGTCCTGGGCCAGATGAAAAAATTTTTTGAGAGCGGCATTGAGGCCGCCGGGGCTAAACACCCCCTGGAAATCATCGCCAAAGACAGCCAATCCGACCCCAACCGGGCGGCCGACATGGCCGCCGACCTGATTTTGAAGGACAAGGTGGATCTGGTGCTGGTCTCCTCCACCCCAGAAACCACCAACCCGGTTTCGGATCAGTGCGAGGCCAACGGCGTGCCCTGCATCTCCACGGTAGCGCCCTGGCAGCCCTGGTTCTTCCGCAAAGAAGATGCCGCTGAGAAAGGTTATAAGTGGACTTACCATTTCTTCTGGGGACTGGAAGATATTATCGCCGTTTTCACCGACATCTGGAGCAAGCTGGATACCAACAAGGTGGTCGGAGCGCTCTGGCCCAACGATGGCGACGGCCTGGCCTGGAGCAGCGACCGGGGTTTCCCGCCGGTTTTGAAAGAAAAAGGCTATACCCTGGTTGATCCCGGCCGCTATGAAAACTTAAAAGATGATTTCTCCGCCGAAATTTCCCTCTTCAAAGAGAAGAACGTGGAAATTGTGACGGGCGTGATTCTGCCGCCCGACCTGGGCACCTTCTTGACTCAGGCCAGCCAGCAAGGCTTCCACCCCAAGGCTTTTACCGTCGGCAAGGGCGCCCTGTTTCCGGTTACTATCCAAGCCCTACCCGACAACCTGGGTCTTGGGGTGACCTCGGAAATTTGGTGGACTCCCAGTTCGCCTTTTAAATCCTCCCTCACCGGGCAAAGCTCTAAAGAACTGGCTGATGCTTACACCACCGCCACCAGCAAGCAGTGGACTATGCCGCTGGGCTTTGCCCACGCCCTGTTTGAAGTCACCGCCGACGTTCTCAAGCGGACCAAAGAACTGGATAAACCGGAAGCGATTGTCGAGGCGCTCAAAACTACCAAGTTAGAGACCATTGTCGGCCCGCTCTCCTGGCAGGGGGGACCGTTCCCGAATGTGGCAAAAACACCGCTGGTCGGCGGGCAGTGGGTTAAGGGCGATAAGTTCCCGGTAGACATCATCATCGGCACCAACACCACTGCGCCCAATATTCCCACCAACGGCACCATTACAGAAAAAACCTGGGGATAAGGCTTCTGACGATTCAAACGAGCAAGATACGGTAAAATCTCTGGAAGGCTGGAAGGTCGGAAGGATGGATATTACCTCTTTATCCAATCTTCCAACCTTCCAGCTTTATCACAGATTTTGAATATCAAATCTCTGTAGGCAATTATCCCATTAGCTATCTGGAGCTAACCATGATTAAAGAATTTCCCCAAGACCGCCAGGCCAAACGAAAAATGCTGTTGGAAGCTGTGGACGGTATCGCTGAAACGTTAAGGGCCTGCAGCCCAAAAAATGAAGAGCTGTCAACGCTGGCCCCAGAAGTGGTCAGCGCCCTGCGCGACGCCGGCATCTTTCGCTTGAAGCTGGCTCACCAACTTGGCGGCGCGGAGGCCGACCCGGTTATCCAAATGGCCGTTTTTGAGAAATTAGCCTATCATGACCTTTCCAGCGCCTGGTGTACCATGGTTGGGGCGACGGCGGTATCCGCCCTGGGGGCTTTTCTGCCTGAGGCCGGGCTGGCACGAGTTTTTGCCGGTGGACACATCCCCACCGCAGCCATCTCGTTCTATCCGGCCGGGCGGGCGGTGCGGGAAAACGGCGGCTATCGAGTTAATGGGCGTTGGCGCTTTAACAGCGGCATCCCTCACGCCGAGTGGGTGCTGGGAGGAACCATCATTGAAGGTAGTCAAAACGCCGCCGGCGCTCCCGAGGTCATGTTTTCCGTCTTTCCCACCACAGAAGTTACCCACCACGACAATTGGAGAGACGTGGTCGGCCTTAAGGGGACAGGCAGCCGGGATTTTTCGGTCAAAGATTATTACCTGCCGGAAGAGTTGACCTTTCGCTGGGACTTATTTAAACCGCAGCCTCGGCGGGGTGGCCCATTGTATTTGTTGCCGCCTTTTACTTACGTTGCCAATGAGCATGCCAGCGTGGCCGTCGGGGCGGCCCGGCGGGCGCTGGACGAATTGATCAAACTGGCCACCACCACGCGCGGTACATTCCGCGCCTCCAAGCTGGACGAACGGCAGGTCGTCCACCGCTTTATCGGCGAGGCCGATTTGAAATTGCGGGCCGCGCGGGCGCTCATGTACGAACGCTACGAAGAAATGTGGCAAAACGTCAGCGCCGGGCAGGCGCCCGACGGGCCGGCGATAGCCGATGTCCGGGCCATTGGGGTGCACTGCACCGATGTAGCCATCGAGATTGTAACCAAGGTGTATCATTTTGGTGGAAATACAGCCTTGCACCAACCTCATATTATTGAATGCCTTTTGCGCGATGTGAATACCGCCGGCTTGCATCAGGTGATGAGCGATACCGCCTACGAGAATCACGGCAAATTTTTGCTGGGGCTGCCGGCCGACCCCATGGCTTAATCCAAACCTATGTCCACCCTTCTTGAGCTGCAAAGTGTGACCAAAACCTTTGGGGCGCTCCTGGTTTGCCACCAGATAAGCGCCAGCCTGCAGGCCGGGGAAGCCCTGGGGATTTTGGGGCCAAACGGGGCCGGCAAAACCACCTTGTTGAACCTGATTGCCGGCGATTTGCCGGTCACCTCAGGCCGGATTCTCTTTCAGGGCCAGGATATTACCAGGCTCTCGGCCGCCAAACGCTGCCGCCTGGGCATTGGCCGCACCTACCAGATTCCCCGCCCATTTACGGGCATGACCGTGCTGGAGAATGTGCTGGTGGGGGTGGTTTACGGCCACAACCAGCATCAAAAAGACGCTTACGATATTGCCCACACTATTCTCAAGCAAACGGGGCTGTTGAGCCGCTGGAATGTTGTCACCGGCAATTTGCGGCTGCTGGAACGCAAACGGTTGGAGCTGGCTCGCGCCCTGGCCACCCAGCCCTCGCTGCTGCTGCTCGATGAAATCGCCGGGGGCTTGACCGACCACGAAGTTTTTGAACTGCTGGAAGTGATCGCCGATATCCGGGCCAAAGGCGTCACCATCATCTGGATTGAGCACATCGTCCACGCCCTCATCTCGGCGGTAGACCGGATCATGGCCATCAATTTTGGGGTCAAGCTGACCGAGGGCAACCCCAAAGAGGTGGTGAACAGCCCTGAATTTCAAGAGATCTACTTTGGGATTGAGGATATCCGCCTGGAGCAGGCAGCATGACCAGGCTGCTCACCGTTGAAAATATTGAAGTGTTTTATGGAGAGTTTCAGGCGCTCTTTGGGGTCGGCCTGGAAGTTGACAAAGGGGAAACCGTTGCCATTATCGGCGCAAATGGGGCGGGCAAAACCACCCTGCTGCGCTCGATATGTGGGGTTCTGACTCCCCGGCGGGGCCAGATTACCTACAACGGCCAGGTCATTTCGGGCCGGCCGGCCTACCTCCTCAACCGCAGCGGCATTGTGATGGTCCCGGAAGGGCGTAAAATCTTCCCCAGCCTGTCGGTGGAAGAGAATCTCAAGATTGGGGCCTACAACAAACGGCCGGGTATCTGGGATTTGCCCAAAATTTATGAGTTATTCCCCATTCTAAAAGAGCGGGCCAGGCATGGCGGCGTTGACATGTCGGGCGGCCAGCAGCAGATGCTGGCCATTGGCCGCGCCCTGATGAGCAACCCCGACCTGATCCTGATGGATGAAATCTCGCTGGGGTTGGCCCCCATCATCGTTAAGACCTTGTATGAGGTGGTCGAACAAATCTCCCAGGCCGGCACCACCGTCATTTTGGTGGAGCAGGATGTAGGCCGCGGTCTGAGCGCGGCGGACCGCGTCTACTGTCTACTTGAAGGCAAAGTGAGCCTGGCCGGCCGGCCCGCCGACATCAGTCAGGAGCAGGTCTCGCGGGCGTACTTTGGAGTATGAATTGACAATTGACAATTCACAATTCGTTCTTCTCGGAGTCTCATAGCCATGCAATGGGTCAACACCATTACCCAGGGGATATTGTTGGGCGGCCTGTACGCCCTGTTCGGCACCGGGCTGTCGCTGATTTTTGGGGTGATGCGGCTGGTCAACCTGGCCCACGGTGATTTTATCGTGCTGGCGGCTTATCTCAGCTTATTGGCCGTAGCCTTCGGCCTGCATCCGCTGTTAACCTTGCTGATCGTGATCCCAATCCTGTTTGTCCTGGGAGTTTTGCTGCAGCGAGGTATTCTCAACCAAGTTTTGGGTGAGGGCTTAATGCCCCCTTTGGTGATTACTTTTGGCTTGTCGGTGTTGATTCAGAATGTCTTGCAATTGGCTTTTTCAGCCGACTCGAAGGACCTGGACGCCGGCGCTCTGGAGACTGCCAGCATGGGGCTGGGCGAAGTAACCATCGGCATCTTTCCCCTGATCACCTTCGTCGCCGCAGTTGTGATTTTAGTCGGGCTGCAGCTCTTTCTCAACCGGACGACCCTGGGCCAGGCCTTCCGGGCCACCTCCGACGACCCCGGCACGGCGGAACTGATGGGCATCAACAGCCGCCAGATTTACGGCTGGGCCATGGGCCTCTCGCTGGCGATTGTGGCCGTGGCCGGGGTGCTGCTGGGCATTCGCACTAACTTTACCCCCACAATTGGCCCGGCCCGCTTGATTTTTGCGTTTGAAACGGTTATTATTGGTGGGTTGGGCAATATTTGGGGCACGCTGGCCGGCGGCATTATCCTGGGCCTGGCCCAGAATATCGGCGCGGCCCTGGACCCGACCTGGTTTCAACTGGCCGGCCACCTCGTCACCCTGGTGGTGCTGGCGATCAAACCAAGCGGCTTGTTTGCCCGCACGCGAGATGTGTAAGAAAACTATGGCAGGTTTGTACTTAAGGGTAAACGTGGTGCGTAAAAACAAACAGAACACGCACCACGTTCAATAATGTCTATGCTCAAACAATCCATCTCCCTAACCCAACCCACCCTCTCGCCGGAACGCCGCCTGGCGGTGATCGCCGCCTTTCTTCTGGCCGGGGCCTTAACCGTGCCGTTGTGGGCCGACTCGGGCTTCATGCGTACCCTGGTCGAGTTTATCTACCTGCTGGCCCTGGCCCAGATGTGGAATCTGCTGGCCGGATACGCCGGCATGGTTTCCATTGGCCAGCAAGCCTGGATTGGCCTGGGCGGCTATGCCATGATTGTCCTGGCCGACGATTTGGGTCTCAACGTTTTTGTGGCCGTTTTTTTGGCGGGCTTGGTGGCGGCGCTCTTTGCCCTGCCCACCGCCGTCTTGGTCTTCCGGCTGCGGGCCGGTTACTTTGCCATCGGCACCTGGGTTATCGCTGAGGTCTTCCGCCTGGTGGTGGCCAGCAGCACCGGCTGGCTGCAAGGCGAGTCGGGCCGCACCCTGGCCGCTCTGGCCGACATGGGCCGCAACACCCGCGAAATCTGGACCTACCTCACCGCCCTGCTCATCGGCTTTGGCTCGATTGCCCTGGTCTACGCCTTGATGCGCTCCAAATTTGGCCTGGGCCTGACCGCCACCCGCGACTCCGAAGCCGCCGCCGCCAGTGTGGGCATTGACACCTATTACCTCAAGCTGGTGGTCTTTTTGCTGTCGGCCTTTGGCACCGGCGTCATTGGGGCCTTGATCTATTTAACCGTGCTTAACATTCGGCCTTCGGCGGCCTTCTCGGTGCAGTGGACGGCTTTTATGATCTTCATCGTCGTCATCGGTGGTATCGGGGCCATCGAAGGGCCGATTATCGGGGCCGTCATTTTTTTTGTCATTCGTGAATATCTCTCTAATTTTGGCGAATGGTCCTTTATTTTTTTGGGCCTGACCGCCGTGGTGATGATGTTGTTTATGCCGCAAGGCGTGTGGGGTCTGCTGCACCGCCGCTTTAACCTGGAGCTTTTCCCGGTGCGCCGCCGCCTGCCGCCGCACCTGGAGTAACGCCAAATGAGCACTGTCGTTGTCATCGGGGCCAGCTACGCCGGCCTGGCCGCGGCCCTGGAATTACGCCACCGCCTGCCAGACAGCGATTCGGTGGTCGTGGTCTCGGCCAGTGAATCGTTTATCTTTCACCCCTCCCTGATCTGGGTAGTTCAGGGTGAGCGAGAGCCGGCCGACATCTCTTTCCCCATCCGGCCGGTGTTGGAAGAAGCGGGCGTTGAATTTATCTGCGCCTGGCTAGAAAGTATCCAGCCCGAGGCTAAAACCGTTACCCTCCAGCCGCAGCAGTCGCTCACTTTTGATAAACTACTGATCGCCACCGGCGGCGAGTGGGATTGGGAGGCCGTGCCGGGCTTGTGGCCCAAACCCAGAGGCCATACCGTCTCCATTCTCTCACCCTGGGATGCCATGGCCGCTCGCGCCGAGTGGCAGGCGCTGCTGGCTAACCCCGGCCCGGTGGTTATTGGGGCCACCCTTCATGCCGGGCTATACGGGGCGGCTTATGAATTTGCTCTCAACCTGGATATTGCCCTGCGTAAAGCCGGCCGGCGCAGCCAGATTCCTATCACCTTTGTCACCCCCGAACCCTTTCTGGGGCACCTGGGGCATGGCGGCCTGGGCAACTCCGCCCAGGTCATCGCCGAGGCTTTTGCTCGGCAGCAGATTCCGGCCATTACCGAAGCCCAAATCGAGCGGGTTGAAGCCGAGGCGGTGGTGCTGGCCGGGCGGCGGCAGCGTTTGCCCTCCAAATTTACTATGCTGGTGCCGCCCTTCAAGGGGATAAAACCTGTCCGTGAGGTGCCCGACCTGGGCGACGAGCGAGGCCGCATCCCGGTGGACGATGTCTACCGCAGCCTCAGCCAGCCCGATATTTTTGCCGCCGGGGTAGCCGTCCAGGTTAAACCGGAGACCCGCACCCTGCTGCCCTGCGATGTGTTGATTCCCGGCACGGTCAGCGCCGAGATGGGCCGGGTGGCGGCGGCCAACATCGCCGCCGATTTGGGCCACGGCCAGCCGGTGCATAAACCGGCCAGCACCCTAAAATCCTTTTACGTATTAGACTCCGGCTCGCATGGCCTGTTTATGTCGCTGGGCGCGCCCTCCTGGCTCAACGTGCAGCTTAACGCGCCCGGCCCCTGGTCTCACTGGGCCAAAATAATTGCCGAAAAGTACCAGATGTGGCAGATTCAAGCGGGGCGGTATTGAGGGAGGGTGAGCAGTAGGCAGTAATCAGTCATCGGTCGTCAGTTAGGCTGATACTGATTCCTGACCACTGTTTACTACTAATGAAAATGACTCAGTTTAACTACACGGTCTATGCTCAAGAGATTATTTTTGCCGCCGGCAGCCTGGCCCGGCTGGGGGAGGCCGTAACCCGTTTTGGCTGGCAGCGATTGATGCTCTGCGCCAGCCCCTCCTTGCGGGCCAACGGACATGTCGCTACGATTGAGGCGGCTCTGGGGCCGCGCCTGGCCGCCGTTTATGAGCGCACCCAATCCCATGTGCTTGATTTTCAACTGGCCGAAGCCCTGGACATGGCCGCAGCCGCCCATATTGACGCCGTCATCGGCCTGGGCGGCGGCAGCCCCATTGGCTTGGCCAAGGCGGTCAGCCTGGCCCTGGAAGAACGGCGCACGGGCCGGCCCGCCCGCGCCGCTTTTCCTACCGAGCAACCGCTGGTGCCGGTCATTGCCATTCCCACCACCTACGCCGGTTCGGAAATGACCCCGGTTTACGGCGTCACCCGCCATGCGGAGGGCGTCGCCCGCAAAATTACGGTCCGAGACGCCAAAATCGCCCCCAAGCTGGTCATTTATGACCCTTTGCTTAGCCTGAATCTGCCCCCGGCCGTAACCGCCGGGACAGGCATTAATGCCCTGGCTCATTGCGTCGAGGCGTTATATTCGATTACCCAAAGCCCACTCTCATCCGCTGCAGCCTTTAGCGGTATACGCGCCATTAGCCGGGCGTTGCCGGTCTGTTACCGGCAGGGTGATAACCTGTTAGCCCGCACTGAGATGATGATGGGGGCGCACCTGGCCGGGACGGCCCTGGCGACGGTAGCGATGGGCCTGCAACACGGCTTGTGCCATGTATTGGGCGGGACGGCCGGTGTGCCGCATGGCATCGCCAACGCCATTATCCTGCCCCACGCCATGCGCTTTAACCTGGAGACGTGCGCCGCCCGGTTGGCCCGGGTGGCCGAGGCGGTGGAGGTGACGCTGCCCACCCAGAGCGATGGCAGCAGGGCCGAGGCCGCCATTCAAGCCGTGGAACGGCTGATTGCTCAATTGGGACTGCCACAGCGTCTCCGCGAGGTGGGCGTTAAAGAGGCCGATTTACCCCACCTGGCCCAACTGGCCCTCAAGAGCAGCGCCGTCCAGCAGAACCCCAGGCCCTTAAGCGACGCCGCCCAGGCCGAAGCTGTTTTTCGGGCGGCATGGTGAGTGGAGATGAGGCGAGGGTACGAAGAGGCCAGAAACCACTTCGCGTCGCCTCTTCGCCTCACCAGTCATCGCATCCTTATTTCTTTAAAGGAGACTAACCTATGCGCAACCTGACCGAAGAAAATATCACCGAAGCCGTCATCAACACTTTTGCCAAAACGGAAAATCCTCGGGTAAAAGAGATTTTGACCAGCCTGGTCAAGCACCTGCATGCTTTTGTGCGAGAGGTGGAACTGACGGAGGAAGAATGGATGTATGGCATTCAGTTTTTGACTCGCGCCGGCCACATGTGTGACGACAAACGGCAGGAGTTTATTCTGCTCTCCGATACGTTGGGCATCACGACCCTGAAGGATATTATCAATAACCGCAAACCGCCGGGGGTGACGGAGTACACCATTTTGGGGCCGTTTTATGTGAGCGGCGCGCCAGAACTGTCGCTGCTGGCTAACATTGCCGGCGACACGCCCGGCGAGCCGGTGGTGGTCTCAGGCCGGGTTACGGATCCCGTCGGCCGGCCGGTGGCGGGGGCGCTGCTCGATGTGTGGCAGGCCTCCGCCGAGGGTTTTTATGACGTGCAGCTTCCCAACCAGACCGAACTGAATCTGCGCGGCAAATTCCGCACCGACGCCGAAGGTCGCTATGCCTTCCGCACCATCAGACCCTCTTTTTATCCCATTCCCGAGGATGGCCCGGTCGGCCAGATGCTGCGGGCGGTGGGCCGCCATCCCTATCGCCCGGCCCACATTCACTTTATTCTTTCAGCCGATGGTTACGAAGCCGTCACCACCGAGCTTTTTGTTGAGGGTGATCCCTATCTGGATTCTGACGCGGTTTTTGGGGTGCGCAGCTCGCTGGTGGTGGATTTTGTCCGCACCGAGTCGGTGGAAGAGGCGGCCAGATATGGAACATCGGCGCCTTTTTATAAGGTTGAGTATAACTTTGTGCTACAGCCGTTGAGATAAGGGGGGCCCTTGTCAACCCCAAGCTTTGTTGAGAAATTAAGCGGCGCGATTGAGCGCAATCAATCCTTATTGTGCCTGGGCTTAGACCCCGACCCACGCCAGTTTCCCCAACATTTTCCACAAACCGTTGATGCGGCGGCGCTGCTGGTCTGGGGACAAGCCCTCATTAAGCAAACCGCCGATTTGGTTTGCTGCTACAAGCCTAACTTTGCTTTTTATGAGCAGTACGGCCCGCCCGGCTTAGAGGCGCTGCGCCAGACCATTGCCCTGGCCTCGGCCCATGCGCCGGTGCTGTTGGATGCCAAGCGCGGCGACATCGGCAGTACGGCGGCGGCCTATGCCTGCGCCGCTTTTGAGGTGTGGGGGGCCGACGCCGTCACCGTCAATCCCTACCTGGGGCGCGACGGCGTCACCCCCTTTTTGGCTTACCCCGGCAAAATGGTCTTTGTATTGGGCTATACCTCTAATCCGTCGGCGCATGAAATTCAGGAATATGGCGGTGAGGCAGGCTGGCTGTATGAGCATGTCATCCGCCGGGGGCAAACGTGGGGCAGTGATGAGCAGATTGGCTTTGTGATCGGGGCCACCCAGCCGCAAGCGCTGGCCCGTTTTCGCCAATTGACGCCGGCTCGCTCTGCCTGGATTTTGGCCCCCGGCATCGGGGCGCAGCAGGGGGATTTAAACGCCGCGCTGGCCGCCGGGCTGGATAGCCGGGGCCAGGGGATGATCGTGCCGGTGTCGCGGGCCGTGATTTATGCGCCCGACCCGCGCGCTGCGACGCTGGCTTTGCGGGATGAAATCAATCGAGTCCGAACCACCCTGACAACTGCCTTAGCCGAGGGCCTGCCCCAGCTTTTGGGTGGTTCGGGGGGACAAGTTGCCAACTTGCCCGACGTTACCAAAAGCGCCGCCTCGCCGGAGGCGTCGCCCTATACCAATCTGATTCTGCAACTGCACGAGACCGGCTGTGTGCAGTTTGGAAATTTCACCCTGGCTTCCGGCAGGCAGTCGCCCATTTATCTTGACTTGCGGCGGCTGATGTCGCGGCCCGCTTTGTTGAGGTTAGCCGCCCAGGCTTACGCCCGCTTGCTGCAAACCGCAGCCTTTGACCGCCTGGCCGCCGTACCTTACGCCGCTTTGACTATCGGCACGGCGGTAGCTTTGGAAATCGGCCGGCCGCTTATTTATCCCCGCAAAGAGGTCAAGGATTACGGCGCCAGGCAGGCCGTGGAGGGCGTCTTTGTCCCTGGCGAAACAGCCGTCGTCATCGAAGATTTGGTGACCAAAGGCGGCAGCGCTCTCAAAGCCATCAAAACTTTAGAAGCGGCCGGCCTGCACGTGTCTGAGGTGGTGGTGTTGATTGATCGAGAGGAGGGGGGGCGCGACGCGCT
>CAZDMM010000100.1:0-14589 GCA_964505845.1 uncultured Caldilineaceae bacterium | reverse complement strand
GGTGGACTGCGCCACCCTGGTTCCGCTCAACCAGATTGATGTGGGGGCCGTGCTGCCGGTGTTGAGCCGCTACTCTACCACCGCAGTAGACGCCGCTTTAAAAGGCGCACCGGAGGTTCCGGCGCCGGCGGCCACCGGCGCGGCGGCTTTACCCGTATCGGGGCAGGCCGAGGCAGCGCCGGCCGTGCTGCAGCCGCCTGTTGTGCCTTCTGCTGGAGGCATTCTTGATACCAAGAGCAATTGGATTTTGTTCACGCTGGCTTCGGTGGTGGTTATCTTGGGCCTGGTGGGAGCGGGCGTGTGGAATGCCCGCCGTCATCGCGAGTAGAATTAATAAGCAAAGCTGTCAATCAGCGCGCCCTGGGTGTCGCGCAAAAAGGCGGCGTCAGAGTCATTATTCCAGACGCTGTTATCAGCCATTCCCCAATACAAAGCATTTTGGCTGTCCTGGCCCTGCCCGGAATACAGCCGCACCGAACTGCCTGGGGCCAGGCTAAAATCGCCAAAAGTGTAAATATGATTGGCCTCGTCCTTGAGGGTAAAGCCTTTCATCTGAACCGCCTGGCTGCCCTGGTTGGTAATCTCAATCCACTCACCGTTAGGGTTGGCGCTGTCGCTGCCGGGGGCGTTAGCCTCAATATGGGTAATTTTTAAAGGGATGCCCGCCTCGGCCCACAGCCCTCGTTTGGCTTCCCGCGCCTCTCGTTCGGCCTGCTGAAACAGCTTTTCATAACGCAGGTTGGGCGGCACGGTAAAGGCATTGGCAAAACCTTGCCTGACAATTTCTAAATTGACCATGACCTCACCCACCCAGACATAGGCCAGAGTCCGGCCATACTGGTCAAACGTTTCCACATCAAGCTCCAATTGAATCTGCCGGCCTGCCACCCATTGGCGGTTGGCCGCTTGAGCTTCAGCAAAGTAAGGCTGATCATGCTCCGGGGTATTGATGCCAATGTAACGCACATGGCGACCATTAGTCAAGGCCACCGTGTCGCCATCCACCACCTCGGCTACGGTAGCGGGCTGGAGATTCGCCGGGGTGGGCAGAGAGGTGGCTGCCGATAGCGGAGTGGCTGTTGCTGCAGCCGGCGGCAGAGTGGGCAGGGCCGGAAGTTGGCCGGCCAGGCTGTTACATGCCAATAAACAAGTCAGGCTGGCGATCAGACAGAGCAGAAATTTTTGCACCAAAAACATCCCCCAATACCGGAAATTATAGCGCGATTTTTGAGATTTGCCACTTCACCGTTATGGCGACTACCGGTCATGCAATTGTTCTGCTTCACCTTGAAAAAATCCTATGATTATGTTATGATAAACTAGGTTATGTCACCAAGCATGCGGCAAATTAACCTGCGAGAGGGAAGGCTTCTCATGCCACAGCCAGTATTTAAAGTCAACCGGCTTTTGTTTGTTTTAATCATCGCCATGTTGAGCCTGTCTACCGTTGCCATCTCCGGCTTCACCGTTCTCAGCCCTGTCGTTTCAGCTTTAGAGGTTTCCGCTGCCCAGGCTTTGAACAACGTTATCAAAAACGGCGATTTTGAAAATAACCCCACCAGCAGCGTTGCCGCCTATTGGCAGCCCTATTCCAACGGGCAGGCCCATTTTGGCTGGTATGACGAGCAGTGGCCCGAAGCCGTCCACACCGGCCAGCACTCGCAGCTTATGGAAATTTTTCAAGTAGAAGGGCCTACGCCTGACCGGGTCATCGCCATTTACCAAACCGTTGAAGTTGTGCCCAACACCGTTTATAACCTGACCTTTTTTGCCATGCTGCGCACCGACGCCCCCATCGAACTGCGCAACAAAGGGCAATACAGCATGGATTGGGGGATTGATTATTCCGGCCAGGGCAAATATCACCTGGTGCAGCAGTGGCAGCCCATCACCCTGACCGAACAGTTGCGCATCGGCTCTAACACGGTTAGTGTGGATGAGCCGGGCCGCTTATTTTTTGAACAGGTCAGCGGAACTATTTTGACAGGCAGCAGCCGCCGGTTGAGCCTGTTCATTCGCGGGGTCAAACACGAACCGACCGGCACGGAAGTTAATTTTAATATTGATGATGTAACGTTGTTGGGGCCTTATCCACTGCCGCCCACGCCTACCCCCACCCCCACCGGCACCCCTACCTCTCCCCCCACCGAAACCCCTTCACCCACCCCAACCCGCACCCCCACCCCAACGGCCACGCTTATCCCCACCCCGCTGCCGCCGGTCAATCCGCCCCTGCCCGTTACGGGTGAGCAGGCCGTCCCTCCCGCCGAGCCGGAACCTTTACCGGCCGCCGGCGCAGTTTTGACGCAAAATCTATCACCGGGCGTGGTGTTCCTGGGCGGAGTGATTCTGGTGGTTTTGGGCGCTTATGCCGCTCACAGTTTAGTGACAAAACACAAGAAACCCTAAATTGGACAAATTTTAAGTTTTAGGCTATTATGTTAGTTCAAGTGCGAGGCGCCAGTATAGCGCCTCGCACTAAATTTGCAGTAGAAATCTATTTTTTTATACCGAAATTTAGGAGTAGGACTTTGGCTAACATTAAATCTTCTATCAAAAGCGCGCGCCAAAGCATTAAACGACGCGAACACAATCGTTATTTCCGCACCACTGCCCGCACTTATGTTAAAAAGGCGCGGGCGCAGATTGCCGCCAATGAGGTGGCTGAGGCCGCTGAGACCGTATTCTTGGCTATCAAAAGCCTCGACAAGGCCGCTCAAAAAGGTTTAATCCATCCCAACAACGCGGCGCGCCGGAAATCTCGCTTGATGAAGGCCCTCAATAAGGCCAAGTCTGCCCAGGCCAGCGCCTAAATCTTTTTGCCTAATCACCTGACCACATATCAACAGGAGTCCAGGCTTTTCCTGGCTCCTGTTTTGTGGTTAACGACTCTTTTCTCCGCGTTAACTGCCTCTCCCACCAACCTTAAAATCAAGCAAATTTCTCCCTTTTTAACTTGACAATAGAACATACGTTCTAGTATAATTCAGGGCAGATAGGGATTACGATGTCTATTGCTCCTGCCATGCAGCGCTTGTTAGATTACCAGGCCGACCAGCTTGAACTGATTCTGCTGAACCACCGCGTTCCGGGCCGGGTGATTGGGGGCGTTGTCACCCCCCGCTGGATTCATTACCAGATCATGCCGGAACTCGCCACCAAAATCTCACGGGTAGCAGCTTTAGCCGAAGAACTGGCCCTGCGCCTGGGTGTACCGGATGTGCGGGTTTCTCGGCGGGGCACTACCATTCAAGTGGAGGTGCCGCGGGCCGACGCCCAACCGGTCCACCTGCTGCAACTGTGCCGCCGCTTGGAGCAGGTTCCCCGGCAGTCGGCCATTTTGGGCATGGATGAGGCCGGCCTGCCGCTGCTGCTGCGCCTTTCCTCACCCGAAGTAGCGCACGTGCTCATCGCCGGGACCACCGGCTCCGGCAAAACCGCCCTGGCCCGCAGTATGGCCCTCTCTCTGGCCCTATACAGCCGCCTGGGTGAGGTGCAGATGATTTTCATTGACCCCAAAGGCACCGGTTTTGGTCCGCTGGCCTCGCTCGATGGGGCCGGACTGCCCCATTTGCTGCGGCCCGCCGTGAGCGAGGTCCATCAGGCTATCTTTTTACTGGGCGAAATGGTGGAGGAGATGGTCCGGCGCGACCGGGAGCATATTTCTGAGCCGCGCGTCATCATTTTTATTGACGAGGTGGCCGATTTGATGGAACAGGGCGGCAAGGCCATGGATCGGCTGATGACCCGGCTGACCCAGCGCGGGCGCAGCGCCGGCATTCACCTGATCGCCTGCACCCAAAAACCGCTGGCCGCCGTCATCGGCTCGCTCACCCGCAGCAATTTCCCAGTGCGTCTGGTAGGCAGCGTGGCCAGCGCCGACGACGCCAAAATTGCCGCCGGCATTCCCGGCACCGGCGCAGAAAAGCTGCTGGGGCGCGGCGATTTTTTGCTGGTGGTTAAGGGGCAGGTAACACGTTTTCAGGCCGCCTATGTTTCAGACACAGAAATCAGGCAGGTGGTTGGCCTGATGCAGTCTCGCTCACAGGTGCGGCGGGGCTGGCCGGAGCCGGCTCAATCTCCTGACAACCTGGCCGCAACCGGCACCGAAGGCCGCCTGGCGCAGTTGGCCCCGGCCGGTTCCAAGCGCCGCCGCGGGCTAGAATTGATGTTTGGGCACCAGTTGCAGTTAATAAAATAGCAAAAACCGGATTTTTAAGCTTTAAACTGTGATGAGATGAAAAAAGGCTTGCTCGTTGTAGGGGTTACTTTTGCCGTGACCGCAGCCGTTGTCTTTGGAACCCGCGTCAGCGCCGATGCCCTGGCGCTGGTGGTGGGGGTTATTTTGGGTGTAACGGCCAGTGTGCCAACCACCCTGGTAGTGGTGTTTATCCTCACCCGGCCCCGACCCGGAGAGCGAAACGGCATTGCCGCGCCGCCCTCGCCGCCGGTCATCGTGGTCAATGCTGCCGAGCGGAATGCCGCCACTGCGCCGCCGGCCCTGCCTGCCCCTTTTCCGGCTGAACCAGCCCGCCAATGGACGGTGATCGGCGAGGTGGAAACCGAGGCTTAAAGCCCCTAAAACCTGTAACGCAGGTGTATTTTTCCCTTCCGGCAATCTTATTCTTCTACAAATTTATCCAGGGCCGGGTCATAGGCGCTCACCAAACGCCGGCGCAGATAGTAAACCCAGCCATGCAGTTCCAACCTATGCGCTTCCAACGCTTCGGCAATAAAAGGATAGCTTTGGACATGCCGGAGTTGCAGCACCACATTGCGCTCAACAATAGCCCGGTGGCGTTCCAGTTCAGCTAACGTTGGGCCGGCGTCCACCGTTTTTTGGGCAGGCCGGGCAAACTCAATCCACTGCGATAAAGCCGAAGTTGGGTCTGCTTCAACCTGGGCATCCAACCCCTTAATACCGCCGCAGTCGGTGTGCCCCATAATAATCAGGTGAGGCACTTGCAAACGCCTGATGGCAAATTCCAAAACCGCCGTAATACCCAACTCACGCTGTGCATAAGGCGGCACGATGTTGGCGACGTTGCGCAAAATAAACAAATCGCCAGGATTAGACCCCAAGAGGCGAAAGGGTGAAACCCGTGCGTCGGAACAACCAATATATAAAGCGTAGGGTGATTGTCCCTCTTTAGCCAACCTTTCCAGCAATTCTGCTTGCGTCTCAAAAAATTCGCGGCGGTGGTGGGCTGATTGAGCGAGTAATTTGGTCATCAGAGAGACCTCCTTGCCTGCGGGTTTACAAAACCCACAAAATTCGTTTTACAAATTTTTGCGATCAATATTGATGAGGTCGTTGAGCAGGGCAAAGCCTGTTTGCAGGCTGCCTGCTCCGGCCCCCACCAGGGTGACCGGCCCCATCAAATCACACTCAAACGCAATAGCGTTGGTGGCCCCCATAACGTTTGCCAGCGGGTCGGTGAGGGGCAGAGCCTGGGGTTGCACCGCCCCGGTAATTTGGCCTGCCTCTAGCCCGGCCCGGCCAATGAGTTTCCAGCGTTTACCCTCGGCTTTGGCCTGTTGAATATCGGCTTGAGTCAGGTGGGTAATGCCCTGGCAGGTCACATCGCCGGGTTTGAGGGCCACATGCCAGATCACATTAGCCAGAATCGCCACCTTGCCGGCGGCGTCGTAGCCTTCCACGTCGGCGGTCGGGTCGGCCTCGGCGTAGCCAAGCTGTTGAGCCTGCTGCAGCGCCGCTTCGTAGCTTAAGCCCTCTTCCATTTTGGTGAGGATAAAGTTGGTGGTGCCGTTGAGAATCCCGCGCAGCTCGATAATTTCATTGCCGGCCAAACCCACCAGCGCCAGGCGCAGCGAAGGCGTGCCGCTCATCACCGTGCCTTCGATGCCAAAACGTACCCCTTTGGCGGTGGCTAACGCTGACAACTGCTGGTAAGCCAGGGCTACCGGCCCTTTGTTGGCCGTGACCACATTTTTGCCGCTCTCAAAGGCGGCCCGGCAGTGGTCAATAGCCGGCTGCCCGGTGGTCAGGTTGGTATAGCTTATCTCTACTATCGTATCAGCGTTGCTCTCCCGAATGGTTTGCAGGTTATCCCAACCCCGCTGCAAGCCCGGTGAGTCGGGGTAATCGGCCAATTGACCGGTGGTGCGCATGATGTCCAACAGTTGGCCGATGTCCAGGCCGGCCGGGTCATACAGCGAGCCGCGCGAGCGGGTGCATACCGCCACGATTTGAGCCTCAAAATCAAGGTTTTGGCGTAAAGCCGCCCCTTTGTCGTGTAAAATTTGGGCCAGACCCTGGCCTACCGTACCAAAACCAATCAAAGCTAATTTATGAGCCATCGTCTTTACCCCCCAAAAACAAGAATAGCAGTATCTTAATATAGCGTGAAAAAAGTCGCAAACAGGTTGTTCCTGGCTAAAAATTACCCCGCAAGCGCCGGTCGCCTTAGCCAAAGCACTTTGGATTTGCAGGAGGGTGTGTTACAATAGTCCACTATCAATAAACAATCAAGAGCAAATGAACCAAGTTAAAACAAGTGTTACCCAACCTTCAACCCCTTATCCGCCCGCTACCTGGCGACTGCTGGTGACGCCGCCCTGGGATGGAGCCACCAACATGGCCGTTGATGAAGCCATTCTGCACGCCGTAGCCGACGGCCAAAGTTTACCGACTTTGCGCTTTTTTCAATGGGAGCCGGCCTGCCTGAGTTTGGGCTATAACCAGCATTGGCAGGAGGTCAACGAGGCGGCATGCCGGCGGTTAGGTTATACCTGGACGCGCCGGCCTACCGGCGGCAAGGCCATTTTGCACACGGATGAAGTCACCTACAGCCTGATTATTCCCCAAGATGACCCCCGGATTCGGGGCGATATTGTGGAGTCCTACCGCACCTTGAGCTTTGGCTTGTTACGGGGTTTGGAAAAGCTGGGAGTTCAAGCCACCCAGGCCACCAGGGATGAAATCGTGGCTAACCGGCGTGCAAGCAAAGGGGGGCCGGTTTGTTTTGACACGCCCTCACGCTATGAAATTACCTGGCAGGGCAAAAAGCTCATCGGCAGCGCCCAACTGCGCCGGCGCCGGGTGGTGTTGCAGCACGGCACGCTGCCCCTGTACGGCAGTTTGAACCGAATTTTAGAGGTACTTAACTTTTCTGACGAGGAGCGAGCTGTTCAAGCCGGCCTGCTGCCCCAACGCGCCACTACCCTGGCCGAGGTGCTGGGCCGGGAACTATCCAATGCGGAGGTTGAGGCGGCGCTGCGGGCCGGTTTTGCCGCCGAACTGAACTTAACTTTGGAGGAAATGCCTTTAACCCCTGCGGAAAAACTGGCCGCCGAAAAGCTGCGCGATGAGCAATATGCGCATGATCGGTGGAATAAAAGAGTCTAATCTATTTACGATTTACGATTGACGATTTACGATTTGGGGTTGGGAGAAAGCGGATGAATGAGGAGGAATTTAAACGGCGGACGAAGCAGTTGGGGCTGCGGGTGATAAAGGTGGTGGAGGCGTTACCCAAAAATCCGGCGGCTGAGGTGATAAGCAAACAACTGCTCCGGTCAGCCACTTCTATTGGGGCCAATTACCAGGCAGCCTGTCGAGCTAAATCTATCCCGGACATCATTAACAAGCTGAAGGTTGTTGAAGAAGAGAGTGACGAAACTCTTTATTGGCTCGAAATGCTCATCGAAGCTGGTCTGATGCCTCAACCTCGACTTGCCGATTTGATGTCCGAAACCAACGAAATCCTGGCTATGACCGTCGCCTCCCTAAAAACCCTTCGTCAACGCCAAACCACCCATCGTAAATCCGCCAAAGGCGCGCATCCCAAAGGGACGCAAGGCGGCGAAATCGTAAATCGTAAATCGTAAATCGTAAATAAATTATGGTTATCGGCGTCTGCACCCTCGAACTAAATATTCCGGCCTCGGCCTCACTCAAAGACAAGCGGCAGGTCATCAAAAGCTTAATTGCCCGCCTGCGGAATGAATTTAACGTGGCCGTAGCCGAGGTAGACCGGCTGGACTCGTGGCACTCGGCGATGGTGGGGGTAGTGACGGTTTCTAATGACCGGGAGTATGCGCATGGGCTGTTAAGCCGGGTGGCTTTGTGGGTTGAGCGGAGCCGTCTGGACTGCGACCTGGTGGATTACGAGATTGAGCTGATGTGACCGACCATCACACCAAGATGTCGGTCTCTAATCTAGCTTTTTTACCGGCGGCGCGTCGTTGAAAGGGGATCAGCAGTAGTTTCATAGCGGCGATGACAGGCTTGAAGGCCCAATTGACCAGGCCGTTTACATAGCCCATACCTTCAGCCAGCCAGTGCAGCGCCGGAGCCAGGGCATGCAAAAACTTTAGCCGGGCATAGACCATGCACCCTCCCAAAATACCCACCGAAATCATGAACTTGGTCAGGTGGTCAAAGTGAATATGATAAATATCTGACAAAACCAGCTCAATCCCGATAGCCAACACCAGGATGTAAGCAGCCGGTTCAAAGATAGGTTCTTTGCGGATCAAATAGGTAAAGATACCGGCGGCAAATCGCATGGTCACAATCCCCAAAGCCACCCCCAGCATCACCACCCACAACTCGTTGGATAAAGCTACCGCCGCTACCACATTGTCAACACTAAAAGCCAGGTCTGCCAGCTCTACATTCAGCACGATCAACCAAAAGGTGGTAGCGGCCAGTTGCTGGCCCTTTGCAGCTTCTGTTTCTGTATGTTCGGCAACGGATAGGTTTTCAAAAGCCAGTTTGATGAGATACAGCGCCCCCAATAAACGCAGCCACGGATTCTGCACAATCACCGTAGCCAGCAGCAGCATGATCGCCCGGCCCAGGTAAGCTCCCAGCAAGCCTACTTTGAGGGCGGCCGTCTGCTGCATCCCCAGGTAGTTGTCGGTAAAGGACTGCAAAAATTTTAAAAAATTTGGGTAGGGCACCGGCTTATTATCCGGCAAAACCGACACCATCGCCCCCAAAACTGCGGCGTTATCAATAGATAAAATCCCCTCCAAAAAGATAAGTTGTAAAATAATTAAAATGGGGGCAAGGTAAACATGAAGATTGGCATCTTCCACCGGGCGACTCCTCTATGGGGTTAAACCTGCCAAACCGGCAAGTTGCGCATCTACAGAGATTTGCCTATTATAGCACAGGTATAATGATTTCCCTAATTATCTGACCCATTGGGGTATAAAATTTAGGTAGACAAAAATCTATGAAGTCTACCTTTGGCTGAGGTAGGATGGCGCAAAGATTCTTAGGAAAAGTAGTGGCGCTGGCGGGAGGCGTGGGCGGAGCCAAACTGGCTTATGGCCTATACCAACTGGCGCCGCCCAAAAATTTAACCATTATCGTCAATACGGGCGACGATTTTGAGCACGTCGGTCTCCACATTTCCCCCGATTTGGATACCGTGATGTATACCCTGGCCGGATTGGCCAACCCTACCACCGGCTGGGGGGTTAGAGATGAAAGCTGGAATATGATGGCGGCGTTGGCTCGCTACGGCGGCCCTACCTGGTTTCAGTTAGGCGACCGGGATTTGGCAACCCACCTTTTACGTAGCCAATGGTTACGCGAAGGATACCCCTACAACTGGGTGACGGCCGAATTGTGCCGACGCCTGGGGGTGCGCTGCACCATCCTACCCATGAGCGAGCAGCCTGTCAGAACCATGCTCTTAACCGACCAGGGAGAATTGGCTTTTCAAGATTATTTTGTGCACAAAAAGTGCCAGCCGGTCGTCAAAGGAATTCGTTTTGCCGGAGCCGATTCTGCCCAGCCCAGCCGGGAGGTCTCAAATGCCTTGCGGAACGCTGACCTGATCATCTTTTGTCCCAGCAATCCCCTGGTGAGCCTGGACCCAATTTTGGCTTTGCCAAGTTTGCGCCGGATCATTGCGGCCAGCCGGGCGCCTCGACTGGGCGTGTCACCCATTGTGGGGGGGGCAGCCTTAAAAGGGCCGGCCGCTAAAATGATGCAGGAGTTGGGGATGGATGTGTCGCCCGGTGGGGTGGCTCGTCACCTGCAAGAGGTTTTAACCGGCCTGGTGATTGACCAGGTAGATGCAGACCAGCGTGAGGTGGTTGCCGCGTTGGGCCTGCGCACTCTGGTGACAAACACGGTTATGCACAATGAGGCCGAGCGGGTGCGGTTAGCCCAGGAGGTGTTAGCATGGGCGTTAAGCGGTTAACATTAGAACGTTCAAAGGTTAAACGTTGAACGTTCAACTCATTTCCGTTCAACGGCAAAGCAGTTGACAATCAGAGGTTCTTCCAGGTTGAGAATGGGAACCATGTATTTTCCCAGCCTGATAGCCATATAGGCGCTTTCACTGCCATCAAAACGCATGGCCCTGTCCACCGCAATCCCCCAACGCCGCCCCAGTTCAATGATATTTTCGGCGTGCTGCCGCAGGGTAATTCCATAAGAAGTGCTGACAAACAAATATTTGCGGTCTTTAGAAATAGCTACGGTTAGTTTAGTCCAGCGGGTGGTTCGATAATGCTCTAAATTGGGCGGGTCAAACCATTCCTGCTCCGGGTTGAATTTGTACTGACCATTCCAAATAAAGAGCGGGCCGCCGCCCCAGGAGATGCTGGTTTTATCATAAGCCGGGCGGGTGCGGATAACGTCAATATTGTAGCGGCCGTTGCGCTGGTATAAGGCGGCCCGGCCCAGGTGAAAAAATAAATCGCGCCCTGTTTCGGTTTTGTTGCTGCCATTTAACCCGTGATAATCGGCGGTTGTGACTAGCAAAGAGTCTGGCGACATGCAATAGGAGGGAGTAATGAGCGTACCTCGCTTCGGGGTGTTGGGGATAATATTCCGCAGGATAAAGCCCGATTCTTTCAAGTCAATAACCACATGGTGCACATTGTTGAACATGATGTATACAATACCAGGCGCAATTTGGTAAGCCTCCTGAGAAAGCACAATCTGGCGCAACTGAGCCAGCGTATTGGAATCCGCACGAATGAGTGAGGTGAGTTGCGTTTCGGAAAGTTGTTCGTTTTTGGGACATTCTGAGCAAACGCGCCGTGTGGGTGTTTTTTCAATCAGGAGTAAATCAAAGGTAGGGATAGCGGTGGGCAGAGGTTCAACCTCGGAACCACACCCCTTGACCGTACAGGCGGCTAAATTAAGGGTAGGAGTGGGGGTTGGGGTAGCAGTATCAGTAGCCGTGGGGGTGTGGGTTGAGGTAGGGGTGTACGTGGTAGTTGGCGTGGGCAGACGAGTTGGCCTAGCAGGGGCGCCGGGTGTAGCCGAGGCTGGCAGGATTGGAACTACGGCGGGCGTCTCAACCATTGGTACTGCTTGGGCAACCCCGGGAGAGGCCGCCGGTGAGGGCAGCGTCTCAACCGGGCTTTCTGGCCCGGTTAACCGGTTCACGATAACCCATACCGCTATCAGGCCGGCTATGATAAAAAGGCAAACAACCAGCGGCGTCTTTATATCAAAAGAGACAGATTTTTGACCGGGATGATGGCTCATAACAAATTCAATTCAATCCATAGAGTAGTGAAGAATTTGAAATAAATTGTCAAGTTATGGGTCAAGCTCACTTATTAAGGTTCTCAACAGCACTACATTCAACCCATGATTTCAAAGGGCGGAGGAACCGACTCGTCGTGATGGGTTATCTCATTGGTAATGGTGGCAAAAGCGATCACGGCGCTCACCAGAGCTAAGATCCCGCATAACCCCATCATCAAACGGAAGGCATCCACAAAGGCTTCTCCGATACTTCGCTCAACCTGGGTACGCAGTTCCGGGGACAGGCTGACCGGAGCTTGAGCGCCGCCCAAGTTCAACTTCTCCTCCTGTAGTTGCGACCGCTCCGGCACAGACAAGGGCAAATCTTGGGTTTTGGCCTCCAGCGAAATGCTAAATTGCAGCACCATAAGCGCCCCTAAAATGGCCACGGCCAACATCGAGGCCACCCGAGCCGCTGCGTTGCTAACCCCAGAGGCCAAACCGGATAGATAGGTGGGGACCGAACCCAGGGCCACTGTGGTTAACGGAGCCACCGTGATACCCAGTCCAACCCCAAAAATAAGGGTAGCCGGAAAAAACGTAAGCCAGTAATTAGCTGCCTTCCCCGGCAGGGTATACATAAAAAAGCCTACCGCAATGATGATTGGCCCGGCAATTAAGGGCATCCGCGGCCCCGCCGTATCGGCCAGGTAGCCAGACCAGCGCGATAACAAAAAAAGCAGGATGATGATGGGCATAAAAGCCGCCCCGGCTGAAGTGGCGGAAAATTTTTGAATCTGCTGCAGATTGAGCGTTAAGAAGAAGAAGACGCCGCTCATTGCAAAGTATAAAACAAAGGTCATTAAGGTAATGCCACTAAAAAGGCGATGCTTGAAGAGCGAGAGAGGGATCATAGGGTGTTTGATTTTTGACTCAAGGATGCCAAACGCGACCAAACAGATTGAGCTAAGAATGATTGAGCCGACCACCAATGGGTCAGACCACCCCCGCCGTGATCCCTCGATAAGGCCAAAAATAAGGCCGCCCAGCCCGATGATCGTCAGTCCGGCGCCTAACCAATCCAGGCTTTCTGGCGTTTTTTCACTTTTACTTTCTGGAATAAAACGAAGGCTGAGGAAAAGGGTCAACAAGCCCAACGGTAGATTGATATAAAATGCAGCCCGCCAGGAAATATTATCAACCAGCCAGCCTCCCAAGAGCGGGCCAATGGCGGTGGTCAGCGGGGTAAAAGCCGACCAGGTTCCAACGGTTCGACCTCGTATTTCTGGGGGAAAACTGGCGTTAAGGATAGCCAGGCTGCCGGGCAGCATAATGGCTCCTGAAATCCCTTGAAACACCCGCGCTACGTTTAACTGAACTAAATCTACAGCCGCACCGCACACCAGCGAAGCCAGGGTAAAACCAACCAGGCCAATATTGAATAATTTTTTCCGGCCAAATCGGTCGCTTAAGGAGCCGGCCACCAGGATAGGCACACTCAGAAAAAGGATATAGATGTCAATGAGCCATTGCAGCCCACTCACCGAAGCGTGGAGCTCTTTTTGTATTTGGGGTAAGGCTACCGTTACCACCGTTCCATCCAGGTATACCATCCCGGCAGCAATAATTGTAGCGGCTAAAACAAGGTTCCCTTGCCAGGGAGACAACTTGGCCGAAACCGTTAAATCAGATTGAATATTTTGCACAGATATTTTAAATTCCCAATGAGATACCCGTTTTCTTGGAGAAAACGGGTATCTTGTAATAGCCACCGCTCCAGGTGCGGCAAACTAACATTAGTGTAAAAACTATCTTTCTGATGGTTTGATACCCCATCCATACAGAAAGTAATGAGCGCTTTGCTTCACCGTTATCGGCACGTTATGAGCTTTAAATTGCTCAATTAAATTATCCGGCCGATAAAAAATTTTAACTACTTGAAACTCACGTCCATCATTGAGGCGACGGGTCATAATCACATCGGTGCTGCCCGGCTGATTGGCGGCGGATCTTTTGTCGAGGCTTTCTTTGAGATAATCTACCATATCCTCGGAGGTAGAAGAGGGGTCTGGCAGGGAGTCAACAAAAAACAATTTACCCCCTGGCTTAAGGGCGCCCACAATTGTCCCAATAAAATCATAAAGCAGGGAGGGTGGGACATGCGACAGCCAGAAACCTAAAAATATGGCATCATACAACATCACCGGCTGCCAATAGAATAAATCGGTTACGGTGTAAGTAACCTTATTACTCTGCTGCACCCGCTGCCGATTCAACTCCAGCATCTCTGCCGAGCTGTCAAGAGCCGTAACGTGTTCGGCGGTTTTGAGAAGCTCTTGAGTCCAAATGCCAGTACCGGCTGCTATATCCAGAACCTGCCCGGTAAAGTTTACCCCAGCCAGACCTTGGCGAACCTCTTCCGCTTCGGCCTGCCACTGCTGTGTATGGGCCGGGCCGTGATCGTATCGCCCCCGCCGATAAAACCACTCATCGTATTCTTGAGCGCGGGCCTGATAGTAGGCTTTTTGCTCCTCAATCACTTGCTGCAATACTTCGGCCATGAGAATTTCTCCATGTCTATGCCTGGTTTTTGGCCTGAGGCTTAAGGTCTATGGCAACTGATGCAGAGATTTTAGTTGACTCAACAACCCCGTTGCGTCCGGCTCTGCCCAAGGTGACGGGCCAAGCGGATCATGGCAAAAGGAGTCGCCCAGTAACAATCTAAACACATTACCTACTCCGGGAGCCAGCACCTCCAAGTTATAACCGCCCTCCATCAAAAATACAATTCGGCCCTTACAAATGTCCCCCGCCAACTCTATTAAACCCTGGCATAACCAATGATAGCCGGTAAGGCTAAGCCCAATATTGGCCAGAGGGTCATCCCAATGCGCATCAAAACCTGCCGAGACCAAAATTAATTGCGGTTGAAACCGGCGTAAAATTGGGAACACCGCCTCACCGTACAGGCGCTTAAAACCCTGATCACCAACCCCTACCTCAAGCGGAATATTTACCGTAGCGCCCCTGGCTTCTCCTTTACCAATCTCATAGAGCGCCCCTGTACCCGGATAAAAAGGATATTGATGACTGGAGATGAACAAAACAGTGGGGTCTTCAAT
>CAZDMM010000099.1:0-14608 GCA_964505845.1 uncultured Caldilineaceae bacterium | reverse complement strand
TTCATCAAAGCCCAGTTGAGCCGCCTCGACGGCCAGAGCGATATTGTAGTCCCACACCTCCTCGCGGGAGGGGTCTACCCAGCCCAGCCCTTCCCTATCGCGCCATACCCCACCGGTGGTGGAGTCGAGCACCGCCCATTCGGGGTGGGCCGCCGAGAGCATGTCGTCTTTGAAAACCACAATCCGGGCGATGGTGTAAATGTGGCGCTCTTTGAACCAGCCCATCCAGGCCGCCCAATCCTTGATCATCGGTACATTGCCCGCGCCGATGTCCAGCGCGGTTTGGACGGTGCTGGTATAGGGCAGCACCCCAAAATCGCCCTTGACATCCATGACGATGGCGTTGAGTTCGGTGTTTTCCAACAGCTCTTGGGCGCGAGCGCGGTGCGATTCCGACCCCATGCCGTAGTAGGTGATGTATAAGCTTTTGATATAGCCGGTGAGGCGATTTTCCAGGGTGTAGGGGTAGGTGGGGGTGATGACGGCGGACTCCCTCCCTATCACGGGCAGGGAAGGGTGGGGGCGGGGGGCGGCCAGGGCGGGCCAGGCCAGGGCCAGGGCTAACAAGCAACTGCTGACGAGGCTCAGTAAAGCCAAATGCTGGAGTGACAAAGCCAGGCTTTGTCGGCCAAGGCGCAGCTTTGGCCCTCCGTGAAGAGAAAGTGTGAATTTGCTGAGGCCGGTACAGATAGCATTGAGGCAGTGGGACATGGGCGGTTCTCCAAAAGGGTCTTTATGGTTATGGTACAACCCATAGCCCCTAATCCTTCAAGCGATTTTGCCCACGCCCGGCCCACACTGCGGCGTCGCCAAGCAGTCATCTTCCCGAAAGCTTGAAGCTTGCGGGAAGATAAATAGAACCTATCAAGAGCCAAAAACAGCCTGGTGAATCTGGGCCGTGACCGCCTGCGGGTCGGGCGACTGCCACACCCGCCGGCCAATGGCAACGCCGGCGGCTCCGGCGGCAATGGCATCGCGGGCCAGGGCGGTGGTGGAACTGTCGTCGCCCTGGCTGGGGCCGCCGGCCACAATGATGGGCACGGGCGCGACGGCCACCACATGTTTGAACTCGTCCACGCTGCCGCAGTAGTTGGTTTTGATGATGTCGGCCCCAATTTCCATGCCGATGCGGGCGGCATGGGCAATGGCTTCAGCGTCATCAGAGCGGTCGCCGGGCGGCATCATCTCGGCCACCACCGGCATGTCGTAGCGCTGGCTGGCATCTACCAGGCCGGCCAGCCAGCGGTAAATTTCGATGTCGCCCGCCCGGCCAAAGAAAACCGATACGGCGATGGCGTCGGCATCCATACGCAGGGCGGTCTCCAGGCTGGCAATGGGGGTTTCCTGGGTTCCCTCCTGGCTCAATCCGGCGGTCAGGCTGACCCGCAGCACCACCCCGGTAGCGGGGGAAACCAACGAGGCCACTTCTCGATAGAACCCGGGTGAAATCAGCAGGGCCGTAGCCCCACCTTTGAGCACTGCTTCGGTGATGGCTTGGGGCCGGTCAATGCCTTTTTTGGGGCCAAGCCAGCCGCCGTGATCCAGGGGGGCCATGAGGCAGCGCGGCTGCGCTCCAACAAATAAACGGCTCATGCGTCGTGATTTTCCAGTCATAGCATACTCCTTTGATAGGGGAGATTGGTAATTGGTAATTGGTTATTGGTAATTACACCAATTACTATTTACCAATTACCAATCTCCAATCTCTAAATTATGTTTTCGGCAGCAAAATCGGCCAGGAGGCGGTAGCGGCGAAAGATAGGTTGGTAGATGCCGGCCAACTCAGGCCGGGGGGCCAACCGGGAAGGCGTCTCAAAGGTACAGCGCAGGGCCTCGTCAAAAGACAGGGTAGGCTGAAGGGCCGTGGCCGCAAAAGCATAGAGCGCCCGCGTCACCGTTTCCTGGCCGGCGTATAAAACCAGCGGACGCTGGCACACGTCGGCAATCAGTTGAGGCCAGCCGGCGATGGTGGTTCCGCCGCCGGCCAGGGCAATTTCATGGATAGGAACCCCCAGTTCTTCGCTGATCTCCAGGAGGTGGCGCAGGCTGTAGGCCACCCCTTCTAACACGGCCCGGAGCATGTGCGGCCGGCGGTGGGTCAGGGTCAGGCCATAGAAGCCGCCTCGCAAGGCGTCATTCCAGTAAGGGCAACGCTCGCCGGTGAGGAAAGGCAAAAAGAGTAGTCCCTCCGCGCCGGGGGGAATGGCGTTAACCTTCTCCAGTACGGTTGCCAGCGGGACATCTTCATCATAAAGAGCCTGCCAGGCCCAGGTAAGGGCCGCGCCGCTGGTAGATAACACCCCGTTGAGCAGGCGGTAGGGCAGCAAGGGATAGATATACAAACGGTGGCGGGCGTCGGCGATGGTTTGGTGATCGGCCAGCCGGCATGAGATCATGCCAGAGCTGCCCAGCGAAAAGGTGAGCCGGCCGGGGGCAGGCGGTGCGCCGCCCAACAAAGCGATAACATCTCCCGCCCCCACAATAACCCTGGTTGAAGGCGACAGTCCTAACGTGGCTGCGATTTCGGGCAGCAAGGGGCCGGCTTCAGCGGCGGCAGGGCGCAAGGGCGGCAGCACTTCTGGCTTGAGATTGACCAGCGCCAGCCGCTCCAGCGCCCATGCTTGCTGCTCCATGTCCAGCAGCGCGGCCCCGGCGGCTTCGGTGGGGTCGGTAGCCAGTTGGCCGGTAAGCCGGTAGCGCAGGTAATCTTTGGGCCAGAGCAAGCAGCGGGCGCGGGCCAGCACCTCCGGGTGGCGGCGGGCCAGCCACAGCAGTTTGGGCAGGGTGTAGGTGGAGTTAAGCTGCTGTGGCGGCAGTTTGAGTTGAGCCTGTAGCTCGGCGGTTTCGGCCACCGCCCGCCGGTCCAGCCACAGGATGGTGGGCGGTAGCGGGTCGCCCGCTTCATCCAGCAGTACGGCGCTGTGCATTTGCCCGGTCAGCCCGACCGCTTGCACGGCTTTCAAATCAAAGCCCGCCTCGCGCAAGGCCGCGACAGCCTCAATGAGCGCGGCCCACCAGTCAGCAGGGTTGGCTTCGGCCCAGCCCGGCTGCGGAGTTTGGTACTCGTAGCGAGCGGTGCTGGTCCTCAAAACCTGGCCGTTGACTCCGTACAGCACCGCTTTCAAAGCCGAAGTGCCCAGGTCTATTGCAAGGATGTGGGGGGGAGGGAGAGTGTCAAGTGTCATGTGCTTGGGTGTCAAGTGTCAAGTGTCAAGTGTCAAGTGTCAAGTGTCAGGTGTCAAGTGTCAGGTAGCGCGTTTCTACTTGACACTTCAACACGTGACACTATTCCACTTGACACTTCAACACGTGACACCGAATTATGCGGCTTCGCCGCTCACTTTCATCATAATTTTTAGCCCTTCGGCGTTTTTGACCATTTCAAAGCCGCGCCCTAACTCCTCCAGGGGGAGCAGGTGGCTGACCAGGCCGGCAGTGTCAACCTGGCCGTTTTGAATCAAATCGAGGGCGCGCTGCATATTTTCCGGGCTGCTGTCGGCGGAGCCGGTCAGAACGTATTCGCCGTAGTGAATCAGGTTGGGGTCAAGCCGTAATTCGTCGCGGGGATAGATACCGGCAAAGATATTGAGGCGGCCGCCGGGGGCCAGCAGCGGCAGGGTTTGCTCCACCAGCCGGGCCGAACCGACGGCGATGACAGCGGCATCGGCGCCCCAGCCGTCTGTGACCTCTTTCACGAAGGCTGCCAAATCGGTCTCCTGGGAATTTACCACCCAGTCCGCCCCCAAAGCTTTGGCTTTTTCCAGCCGAGTCGGGATCAAATCGGCGGCGATGACCCGCGCCCCAAAGCGCCGGGCCACCTGCATGTGCATCAGGCCAATCGGCCCCAGCCCCACCACCAACTCAACCTCGCCGGGATACAGGTGCAGCATATCCTGCCCGCGCACCACACAGGCCAACGGTTCCATAAAAGCGGCCGCCTGCATATCGGTGCTTGGTTTGAGGGGATAGATATTTTGTTGGGGCAGGCAGGCGTAGTCGCCGTAACCGCCGCCGTACTGTTGGTAGGTGGGGCGCTGGCAGCGGTTGGGTAAGCCGCGCCGGCAGGCGGCGCAAAAACCGCACTTGACGATAAAATCGCACACCACCGGCTGGCCGAGGGTCAAATGCTTGACATTTTTGCCAAAACCGGCCACGTAGCCGGAGCTTTCGTGGCCCAGCACGCGGGGAAAGAGCACCGAGGAGGATTTGCCCAAAAATGCGCGCAAGTCCCAGGGGCAGATGCCGGTATAGGCAATTTTTACCAGCACTTCATTATCATTGGGTTCAAAGATGGGCCGCTCTCGCACTTCAAGCTGGCCCGGTGTTTCGCACCACATTTGGCGCATGCTATTTTGATTGGACATAGTTTTACCTTCCTATGACCGCCGACAGCCGACTGCTGACCGCCGAAAAATTTGTCTACGGCGGTCTGCGGTCCGCTGTCGGCGGTCGTTTATCCTTTGGCCGCACCCATGGTCAGCCCTTGCACAAAGTAGCGATTCAGAAAGAGCGAGATAAGCATGGCCGGGATGATGGCAAAGATACAAAAAACGGCCATGCGGCCCCAGCTTATCTCAACCGCGCTGAAGGTTGCCAGGATGCCCAACGGCATGGTTTTGGTGGCCGGGGAGGTCAGCATGAGGGCGAAGAGAAAGTCGTTCCAGGAGAAGATGATGCAGTACAAGGCCGAAGCGACGATGCCCGGCACCGACAGGGGCAGAGCAATTTTGAAAAACGCTTGCAGGTGAGACGCGCCGTCTACCAGGGCGGCCTCTTCCATTTCTTGGGGCACATCTTTAAAGTAGCTGCGCATCATCCAAACTACAAAAGAGGCGTCAAAAGCCGTATCGAGCAGAATCACGGCCAGGTACGTGCCGAGCAGTTTCACATCGCGCATGAGCAGATAAAAGGGGATAAGCATGGCAATCGGTGGGATCATCAATAACAGCAAAAAGAAATAGGAGGAAGCGTTGATGAGCACCGATTTACTGCGGGCGATGGCGTAGCCGGCCGGCACGCCCAACAGCAGCGAAAGGATGGTCGCCCCGGCGCTGATGATGATGCTGTTGGTCAAAAACAGCCCGATTTGAGAGTTTTGCAGCACCTCTTGGAAATTCTTGAGGGTGTACTCAAAGAAAATCCATTTGGGCGGAATAGCAAAGGCTTCCCGGCCAAATTTAAAGGCGGTGGTAAACAGCCAAAAAAGCGGCAGCATAAAAAAGAGCATTACCAGAATAATGGCGATGTTTTGGGCAGTTTTTTCTAAGGCAGATGTCCTCATCCAGTTCCCTTATGAGTTTGAATTTTCAAAATCCGTAATACAGTTGGAGGATTGGAAGATTGGAAGGCTGGATAAAAAGATGTATGCAGCCTTCCAATCTTCCAACCTTCCACCTTTGCTGAGTTTACGAGAAAAGTCCACTACAATGTTTGCCGTTCCAATACCATAATATACAGAATAGACAAAATGGCGACCACAACCAGCAAGATATTAGCCAGGGCGGCCGCATAGCCCATGTCAAAAAAGGTCATCCCAACCGTATAGATGTGATAATTTAAAACGGTGGTGGCGCTGCCCGGCCCGCCGCCGGTGGTGGCGTAAATGATGTCAAACACTTTGAAGGATTGCATGGTGCGCAGCAGTAACCCCACCAGCAGGGTCGGCTTGAGCAGCGGCAGGGTAATATACCAGAAGCGCTGCCAGCGGGTGGCGCCATCCACAATGGCGGCCTCGTAGGGTTCGGAGGGCAGGCTTTTTAGCCCGGCCAAAAAGATGACCATCAACAGGGGACTCCACTGCCACAAGTCTACCAGAATCACGGCAGGCATGGCCCAGGCAATCTCACCCAGCGGCCCCCGGCCCATGTTGACGCCCAGTAGTTTGAAATAATAAGGGATGATCCCAAAATCCACATTGTAGAGTGATTTCCAAACCAGGCCAACCACCAACGGCGGAATCGCCATCGGCATGAGCAAAAAAGAGCGAATGACCCGCATCAAGGCCGTTTCGGCGGAAAGGAGCAGAGCCAGGGCCAGCCCGACCACAATTTCGGTGGTGACAGAGCCGGCCACAAAAATAAGAGTGGTCAGCAGCGCCCGGCTCACCTGCTTATCGTAAAAGGCGTTCAGGTAATTATCCAGGCCCAAAAAGGTACGGAGTTGGTTGGGGTCGGTGAGGCGATATTTGAAAAAGCTGATGAAGAAGGAGAAGGCCAGCGGATAGAGCGAGATGACCAGCACAAATATCAGCAGCGGGGCCAGGATGAGCAGGTAATGCGGTTCAACGGTGATGTAGCGGCGTAAGGATGACATAGAGCGAATGGCGAATGGCGAATGATGAATGGCGAATGGCGAGAACGGATTTATCCATTATTCGCCATTCGCTCATTCGCCATTCTGTTTACTTCATGTTGGCTTCAATTTGAGCCTGGGCCTGGTCGAGCGCCTCTTGAGCCTTCAACTCGCCTACCAGGTAGCCATTCACGGCGGTACCCAAAGCATCTTGAATAATGCTGTACTGTGGGATACGGGGGCGATAGTCACCGTCGCCTTTTTCAAAGGAGGTCAACAGGGTGGGGAACCAGGGATACTCTTTGACCAGTTCCGGGTCTTCCAGGGTGCTGCGGCGGATGGGCGCGCCATCGTTGCGAATCCATTCTCTTTGGATTTCCGGGCTGCTGAGCCATTTGATAAATTCCCAGGCGGCTTCCTGCTCTTGTTTGGTGGAGGAGGCGTTGATGCCGATGCCCCAACCGCCAAAACCGTACTTCGGCTCAATGCCCTCACCCACCGGGGCCAGAGCAATATCCACTTTGCCTACGATGGAGGAGATTTCTGGATTCTCGTAGCCGGCGCGGGCAATGCTCCAGCCTTCCATCATGGCGACTTTGCCGGAGCGGAAAGCCGTCTCGCGCTGATCCCACCAGTAATCGGTGGAGCCGGGCGGAGAATATTTAAAGAGGGAGCCAAAGTGTTCCAGCACTTTGACGTGCTCTGGGGTGTTGACTTTGGGTTTGCCGTCTTTATCCAGGATGGAGCCGCCAAACTGCTGCACCCAGACCATATAATCCTGGGCCACCGCCGGCCCTTTGGCCCCCAGCAGCGCCACCCCGTAGAATTCTTTATCGGCCTTGGTCAGTTTTTCGGCAGCGGCCAGCAGTTCTTCTTGCGTCTTGGGCGGTTCGATACCGGCCTCTTGCAGCACATCTTTGCGATAGTTGAGCACGTTGGCATAGCCGGCCAGAGGATAGGCCCAATGTTTGCCTTCCCACTCGCCCAGCGTCCAGGCCACCGGCATAATATCATCCAACTGCAATTGATCTTTGTCCCGGGCCATAAAATCATCCAGGGGCAGGGTGTAGCCGTTGGCCGCGTACTCGCCGCTCCACACAATGTCAACCGTCATCAAATCATAGTTGGCGGTTTTGCCCACAAAGTCGGCGGTGAGCTTTTGATACAAATCCACATAGCCCAACTCATCCAGGGTAATTTTGATGCCGGTTTGCTCCTCAAATTTGGGGATGAGGACGCGAAAGGCCGCCACGTACTGGTCGGTTTGGGAAGCCAGGGTCAACTGCGTGCCGGCAAAGGGTTTGTCGCCGGCCGGTTTTTCGGCCGCTTTTTCTTCGGTGGCCGCCGGTTTTTCGGCCGGGGCTTCGGTGGCCACCGGTTTTTCAGCAGCCGGGGCTTCGGTCGCCGCCGCTTTCTCTTCGGTGGCGGCAGGCTTTTCGGCGGCTGGTTTCTCGGCGGCCGGGGCCTGGGTAGGAGCGGCTCCGCCGCACTGGGCGGCTACCAGGGCAAACAATATCAAAATGACTAACGGAACAAGATATTTTGTTTTCATAGCTTTCCTCCTTTGGAATAAAAGGGAGTTCCAAGATTCAAATCCTCCCAAATTCTGATATTTCTAAAGCGCCCCTGGGGGCCTTTGGCTCTAAAACCTAATAGTTTACAACACAAATTCATTACGTTTTACGAGCCTGGGAGAATTATTTCTCTGAAAGTCCTTAGCCTGATAATTGACCTTGCATGATGGTGTGCTCTCGCTAATGCTAACCTCCTCGGAGCGCGACCGCTCCCACTAACGAACCAGTTCCACCGAATATTTATAGCGATCACCACGATTAAACATGCGGTGATACTCAACCGGATTAGCCTCGGCGGTAGAGACCACCCCTTCAATGAGCAGCAAAGGTGAACCAACCTCAATTTGGAGCAGTTCGGCCTGTTTTTGATTGGCTGAGATAGCTTGAATCGTTTCGGCGGATTTGCACAGCACAATACCTTTTTGCTCCAACAGCGACCAGAGGGAACTGTTTTGCTCCAGTTCGGCCGGGGTAAGATATAAATTGGGTGGCAAATTGAGATATACTTCCGAAAGGCCAATGGGTTCGCCATCTACCAGCCGCAGCCGTTCCACCACCCACAGCCACTGCTCGGTTTCTACCCCCAGGGCTAAAGCCACCGCCGGGGTAGCCTTCTCGTGACGCAAGGCCAACAGCCGGGAACCGGGCAGGTGTCCCTCTTCGGCAGTGGCCGTTGAGAAGCTTTGCATGCGGGTCATGGGCCGCTGAATCTTGGGCCGGGCGACAAAGGTGCCTTTACCCTGCCGGGTGGTCAAAAGCCCTTCCCGCACCAATTCATCAATGGCCCGGCGCACGGTGATGCGACTGACCGCAAACATGCGGCTCAACTCCAGCTCGGTGGGGATGGCGTCGCCTTCTTGCAAGGCTTTGGTTTGAATCAGCGCCAGTAGGGCATCCCGCAGTTGGGAATAAAGCGGAACAGGTAAATCTCGGTCAACGGCGGCCGGGCTGGATAAATTTACAAGCATAAAGGGTTAAATTGTTATAACAAATTTGCCAAGATGTTATTACAATTTGGATATTAACATAGCCCTCTCGCTTTGTCAATTTGTTCGTCTGGCAGGGGTATGTTTGGATTGGGCGAGGCGCCGGTTACACTTCTGGCGGCGTTTCGATGGCCTCTTTGATGGCGGGGAGCATCTGGCGGGCAGTCTCCTCACCCATACGCACCAGGTCATTGACCCGCTCAAAATCCAGGCTGTGCTTGGAGGAGACGCTGTGGTGGATCAGCACGTCAATCAGGGGAAGCTGCTTTTTGATCACCTCTGCTTCCATAGCGCTGAACATATTAGAGACAATTTGCAAGATGTTGGGCATCCGGTCTTTGCGCCCGCTGTATGACTCGCTCATGGGCTGGACCACGCTGGAAGCGATGACGATATCGGCCCCGCGCTCCCGCAGCACGCTGGCCGGCAGGGGGTTGACAATACCGCCGTCCACCAAAAAACGGCCTTGATGGCGCCAGGGGTCAACCAGCACCGGCAAACTCAGGCTAGAGCGGATGGCGTCGGCCAGGGGGCCGGAGTCAAAGACCACTTCTTCGCCGGTAAAGATGTCGGCCGCCACAATGTAGAGCGGCGTCTTCAAATCTTCAAAGCGGCGATTCTCGACGGTGCGGGCAATGATGCGGTCGCGGGCCACCCGGCCCTTCATGATGGCGCTGCGGGGCGGAACGTTAAAATCCCAGTTGGGGAAACGATTATAGGTTTTGATTTCTTCGGTAAAGCGGACAAAACGATCCCAATCCCAGCCGGAAGCAAAAAAAGCGCCAAACCAGGCCCCGGCGCTGGTGCCGGCCACCATATCCACCGGAATTTCCTCTTCCAGCAGCACTTTCATCACGCCGATGTGGGCCAGACCGCGGGAGCCGCCGCTCGACAGGGCCAGCCCGACGGTGCGGTTGGTCAAGCGGCGGGCGGTGCGGTTCAACTCTACGGGGGAGGTCCCGGTAACCCAGACTTCTTCCTTGGGTCTGGCCTGGACCAACCATTTGGGCGGCGGCCCAATACTGACCACCGTATTGGCCAGGTTGACGGCTTTGAGCGCCACCCGGTCGGGTTGCTCCGGCAGCAGCACGATAACATGCTTAAAAACCTCAACCTGGTGGCTTAACTGCTCGGCCAGGCTGTTTTCATTCAGGCCCTCGCCGTTCAAAAACATGATCCCGCTACTCAGGGTTACGTTGCTTTGCAGCCGAGAGTTTGCCAGGGGCATAAACCCAACCGTTTTTTTGAGCTGAGCGCGGATGGCGTGAGCTAACTCCAGGGCGTGGTCGGCCCCAAACAAGGCCGTAATACGCCGGGTGAGGGGCCGGCTTTTGCGCCGGGTGGTAGTCACCAGGCGTTTGCTCAACTCGCGCATCATTTCCAGGGCAATGGCCGGGCGAGTGGCAATCAAATCGTCAAAATCTTTCTTTTTCAAAGCCCACAGTTGGGCGTCAATCATAATTTGGAGATTCGCTGTGCGCGGTTGGGCCAACAACAGTGAAATTTCACCCACAAAATTACCCGGCCCCATAAAGGCGATGGTCTCTTTGGCGTCTTTGCCCAATACCGCCACCTGGCCCGATTCAACCAAATACATGGTATCGCCGACATCCCCTTCTTTGAATACCAGCGTGCCTTTAGGGTAGCTTTCTTTGTGCAGGCGGGTGGCAATGAGTTCCAGGTCCTCATCACCAAGGTTTCTGAACAGGGGAATACTTTTAAGAATCTCTTTGGGCAGCAAGGAGTATCTCCAATGATGCTTTAGTTTTTAAACCCAGTGCAGCCGTCTGGCGGTTAGAAGGTTGAAGGATGGGTTGCTTCTCAAATATCACCCACCCTGGCCGTTCTTCAATCCTTCTCCATTATAAGCCTGTTGTAGCAACTGGTCAATGTGGTGTTGCCGGCCCCCACGGCATTGTTCAAAGTCCCACCTGCCCGGAAGCTACCTGCTGTTTGAAGCCAAGAATTGGTCCAAAACCCGGCCAATTTTAAAACAAAGCTTTTGGAGCTTCCGGGGAGGTTTGTCAAATAACTTTGAATATGCCCTGCCCCGGCTCCTGGAAGGAAAAGCGATGGAATTTTGCTCACATGAGTATCATAAGTAAAATCAAGACTTATGATACCATATCAAAGCAACTCTTTTCAAATTAAACTTCAAAATTTATCAGAGCAGCGCTGGCCCTGGTTGATGCTGGGCGGGCTGTTCATTATTGCTCTGCTGGTGGTCATCCTGGTTATCCTGCTGCTGCTGCCGCCTTTTTCGCTGCTCTCCCGTTTAGACCGCAGCTATGTCAGCGTGGGCCTGGCCGGGAACACTTTGCGGGACCCGGATGGCACTCAGCTTATCTTTTTGCCCGAAGGGGTGGTTGAACCATTTCGGGTCAAGCTGACGCTGGCGCCGCGCAATCTCTTTTTGGAAGGTTCTATTGACCCCAATCTACTCAACGCCGCCAGCACCATCCCGGCCAACCTGGTCATGAAAAGCCCCTTCTACCGCATCGAGCGGCGCGGCCTGGCCCCCAAGCTGGTCACGTTAAACATCCCTATTCCCAATGAGGCGGAGCCTTATAACACCCTCGACCTGTACACCTGGGATGGCGAAAGTTGGGTCTGGCTGCCCAGCCGGATATTAGCCAATGAAGAGGTCATCGAAGCCAGGCTGAATTATTTGCCCACCTCGGTGGTCGTCATGCAAACTCACCCGCTCAATCCCCACGTTTCGGCGGCCTACAACCCAAAGACGCTGCTGCCTGACGACTTCAGAAACGCCTCGCTAGAGCTTAATCCCCAGGGTTATTACCTGGAAGCGGAGGGCTTGGTTGCCGGTCAAATTGACCCGCTGCCCTCAGAAGTGCTCAACGGCTCCTTCAGCATCATGCCCACCATCCGCAACTGGAACGATGAGGGTGTGGTTCGCTCCGACCTGATTGACAATCTGCTGATTGACCCGGAAGCCCGCCAACGCCACATTGCCACCATTGTAGGGCTGCTGCAAAGCAACACCTACAGAGGGGTCGAACTGGATTACCGGGGTATCAGCCCGGATTTGCGCGACGATTACACCTCTTTGCTCAAAGAACTGCGCGCCGCCCTGCCCTCAGAACGGCGGCTGGCCGTGCAGGTAGAACTGCCGCAGCCGCTCTCCGGCGAAGCCTGGGACACCGGTGCGTACGATTGGCAGGCCATCGGCAGCCTGGCCGACTTTGTGCGGGTTCCGGCCTCTCCCGACCCCAGGGCTTACACCCCCGACGGCCAGATGACCCGCATGTTGGATTGGGCCGTAGGGCAGGTTAACCGCTATAAACTGCAATTGTTGCTGACCACCCGCAGCGTGGAACAGCACAGCGGCCAGACTCGCCTCATCAGCTACCGCGAAGCTCTCAGTTCGCTGGGTACGGTGGCGATTGCCGGAGGGGCTACCACTATCCAACCCGGCCAGCCGCTCGATTTTAGCCTGAGCGGCCTGCAAAACGGGGCTACCCTTCAGTTTGACCCCGACAGCGGCCTGTACCTGCTAACCCAAATCAGCAACAATACCCCCCGCGCCATCTACCTGGAAAATGCGGCCAGCCTGGCCCGCAAGCTGCAACTGGTAGCCCAGTACAATTTGCGGGGCGTAGCCGTCCAAAACCTCTTTGATGACGATAGCGACTTTGAAAATCGGGCCGTCATCCGCCACTTTATTGATTTGGCTCTCTCGCCCACCGAGGGGCAGCACGCCGTCGTGTGGCAGGTCAAAAATCAGGATGGCGGCATCATTGCCGAAGAGATTGACGACCTCACGGCCGGCCCGGCCTTCCGCTGGACAACTCCCGCCGCCAGCGGTAATTATCAGGTTACGGCCTCCGTCTCACCCAACCGCAACCCGGCCACCGCGAGTCCACTGGGTAGTGTGGCGGTGGTAGTCACGCCCTAAACTTTGCCAATCAGCCCATTCCAAGCTATACTCTCCGGTTGAACTTTTGTTCTAAGTACGAAAGTAGTCAGTAGCCAGTAGTCAGACAAACGCTCTTCTGACTCCTGAACTCTGGCTACTTTTCATCTTGCAGGAGGAAGCGATGCCCCAGTTCCAGGTTGTCTCTGAGTTTCAACCGACCGGCGATCAGCCGGAAGCGATCAAACAACTGGTGACCGGCCTCAAAGAAGGGCTGGTGCATCAAACCTTGCTCGGCGCGACCGGCACCGGCAAAACCTACACCATCGCCAAAGTCATCGAGGCGGTGCAGAAGCCGACCCTCATCATGGCTCACAACAAAACCCTGGCCGCCCAGCTTTTCAGCGAGTTCAAAGAGTTCTTCCCCAACAACGCCGTGGCTTACTTTGTCAGCTATTACGACTACTACCAACCCGAAGCCTACATTCCCCGCACCGACACCTACATTGAGAAGGACGCCCAAATCAACGACGAGATTGACCGGCTGCGCCTGGCCGCCACCCAATACCTCTTCTCGCGGCGCGATGTGGTCATTGTAGCCAGCGTCAGCGCCATCTACGGCCTGGGCAGCCCCGAAGATTACGGCCAGGTGGTCATCAATTTGAAAAAGGGCGACCTGCGCAAGCGGGACAAGGTGCTGCGTCACCTGATTGACATCCGCTACGAGCGCAACGATTACGACCTTAAGCGCGGCACCTTCCGGGTGCGGGGCGACACGTTGGAAGTCATGCCGGCCTACGGCGACCAGGTCTACCGGGTGGAGTTTTTTGGCGATGAGATTGAGCGCATCACCGAGGTGGACAGCCTGACCGGCGAGGTGCTGGCCCGGCACGAGCAGTTGGACATCTACCCGGCCAAGCACTTTATCACCCCCCAGGAAAAGCTGGAAGAAGCCCTGGTTGACATTGAAAATGAGCTAGAGGAGCGGCTGGCCGAACTGCGGAGTCAAGAAAAGCTGTTGGAAGCGCAGCGATTGGAGCAGCGCACCCGCTTTGATTTGGAGATGCTGCGCGAGGTGGGCTACTGCTCCGGCATCGAGAATTACAGCCGTCCGCTGGGCCGGCGCGAGCCGGGCAGCACGCCCTGGACGCTGCTGGATTACTTTCCCGATGACTATTTGATGGTGGTTGACGAGAGCCACATGTCCATTCCCCAGATTCGGGGTATGTATGCTGGCGACCGCAGCCGCAAGGAGGTGTTGGTGGATTACGGCTTCCGCCTGCCCAGCGCCCTGGACAACCGCCCGCTCAACTTTGCCGAGTGGGAGGATCACATTCACCAAATTGTCTATACCAGCGCCACGCCCGGCCCGTATGAGATGGAGCACAGCCAGCAGGTGGTGGAGCAAATCATCCGGCCCACCGGCCTGATTGATCCGGAGGTGGAAGTCCGGCCCATCAAAGGGCAGATTGACGATCTCATCGGCGAGGTCAACCGGCGGGTCAAGCGAGGCGAGCGGGCGCTCATCACCACCCTGACCAAGCGCATGGCCGAAGACCTGGCCGATTATATGATGGAGATGGGTATCAAGGTGCATTACCTGCACAGCGATATCGAGACCCTGGAGCGGGTGGAGATTTTGCGCGACCTGCGCCTGGGTGTGTATGATGTAGTGGTCGGCATCAACCTGCTGCGGGAGGGGCTGGATTTGCCGGAGGTGTCGCTGGTGGCGATTCTCGACGCCGACAAGGAAGGCTTCTTGCGCTCGCGCCAGGCCCTTATCCAGACCATTGGCCGGGCCGCCCGCCACCTCAACGGCAAGGTATTGATGTACGCGGACAAGATGACCGACTCGATGCGCGAGGCGATTGACGAGACCAATC
>CAZDMM010000098.1:2639-14709 GCA_964505845.1 uncultured Caldilineaceae bacterium | reverse complement strand
CATCAAGGGTAAAATGATGTGGTAGTCGTTGGTCATCTCAAATAATAACAGGATGGCCGTGAGCGGGGCATGAATGGTTCCGGCCAGCACGGCGGCCATACCGACCATGGCAAAGGCCGGCGGGGTAATATTCATCGCCGGGAAAAGCTGCTCACCGGCCGTGCCATAAGCGGCCCCCAGGGTGGCCCCCAAAAAGAGCGACGGGGCAAAGACGCCGCCCGGAAATCCCCCGCCGATGCTCACCGGGGTCAGGATAAGTTTGGCGCATAAGAGGGCCAGGAGCAGCCCCAGGGTCAGCGGCGCGCCGGCAAAGATGCGCTCAATAGTTTCGTAACCGATGCCCAGGGCCTGGGGCAGCCCAATCCCAACCAGGCCGACGATTACCCCGGCGGCGGCGGGTTTTAGCCAGGGGGGGAGCGACCAGCGGTGAAAAATATCCTGGGCCAGGTAGAGCAGGCGAATATACAGGGCCGCGACGGGGCCGGCTACCAAGCCCAAGCCCGCATACAAAGGCAGTTCCCAAGCTGAATGAAAGGCATAGGCCGGCACATGAAAGGCCGGCTGCGGCCCGGAGACCGCTTGCGTGAAAACTGCTGACGCCACCGCCGCTAACACCACTACGCCCAGGGCGTAGCCGCTGATTTCGCCCAGGATGATTTCTAAGGCAAAGAAGACCGCCGCAATAGGCGCATTAAAAGCCGCCGAGATGCCGGCCGCCGCTCCCGCGGCCACCAAAGCCCGCACCCGCTCGTCTGAGAGCCGAAACCATTGGCCCAGCATCGAGCCAAGATTGGCCCCAATCTGCACCGAGGGGTCTTCTGGCCCTACG
The DNA here is from genome assembly GCA_964505845.1 of uncultured Caldilineaceae bacterium. Classification (GTDB taxonomy): domain Bacteria; phylum Chloroflexota; class Anaerolineae; order 4572-78; family J111; genus DSQQ01. Next base: position 13,880 of record CAZDMM010000098.1, on the reverse strand, counting down.
GAAGCGCCGCTGCCAATGGAGACGGCGGCGGCGACAGTTTTGGCCGGGACGCGCCAGTAACGCAAGCGGCCGCCGGCCAGGGCGACCGCCTCAATAATACCGGCCACGCCATGATGCCGTTCGGCCCCGACAAAGAGGTGCAGCAGCCAGCCCGCTATCAACCCGCCCAGGATGGGAGCAAAAACACTCACCCACCCGCCCAGCGGGCTTAACGCTGCGATGCTGCCCTGAAACACCAGCAGGTGAGCCAGGCTGATCAGTTGTTTGAAAAGCCACACGCCGGCCCCGGCCGTTATCCCCACCAATAAGGAAGTTGCGCCCAGGACAAACGTTTCAGACGGCTGCCACCAATCGAGCCAGCGGGCTAAGATGGCGCGAGAGTAGAATTTGGTCTTCATAGCGAGAGTATTTCAGCTTCGCGTCTTAGAGTTGCGGGTGTGCCACCCAGCCCCGGCCTTTCCAGGGCCACATCGGTAAAGGTGCCGCCAATGTCCACGCCGAAGGCGGTAGGGGGTGGAGAGAGAAAAAATTTGAGTTTGATTCATTTAACATCACCAGTCGGATGGTGTTATTCCAATTTCATAACGATGTTACGGTAGAATGTAGCAGGTTTGCCTTCTGGTGCATCCCATTGCTCATAGTATACTGTCCAATTGCCCGATGGCAATCGAAGTAATGCTCCGTTATTTTTAGCCACTACCTCATTAATCTCTGCTTGTAGTGTTGGTGGAAGATCATTGGTAACAGGTAGAAAGATGAAAGAACCTGAGTCTGTACCAATTTCGTTTGCCAATACTGTGACCCCTAGTGGAGGCAGTAAATCATCTAAAGATAGATGGTTTGATATAGGCACCAAGACATAAGGATACTGCCACCAAATTGGACCGCTAACATCCCCACCAAAGTCCATTAGAAAAACACCTCTGTCACGAAGGGAAGTAGCAATGTCATCTTTAGAGTTATATACATCTGCGAGATAGGTAGGGTCTGTCACGAGAATAGGTTCACCTAAAGTCTGGAAATGATATACTTCACGAAAGTTTAACTCAGGAAAACCTTTACAGAATTTATCGAGCGGTATGATAAGACGAGTTGAATCTATCATTATTGCACTGGTTTCCTAAAAACTCGATTGCGAATTTCGATACAGCATTTGTGCAGCAGTGTGATAAAACCAGACTCTACTTTATAATTGCATTCTAAACAAATTTTTGGAGAAATACAAGATGCGAAACTACATTGAAGCATTGCTCAAATCCGGCGCAATGCGCCTCGTCGAGCGGGAGGTGGACGGGCGGTTTGAACTGGCCGCCGTGACCGCCCGCTCGCAGCGGGAGAGCGACCGGCCCATCCTGTTCCAAAAAGTCAAGGGGACGAGCTTTCCGGTGGTAACCAATCTTTTTGGTAGCCGGCGGCGGCTGTGCGATTTGATCGGGGCGGGGGATGGGGCTTTTTGCCGCCGCTGGACGGGGTTGATGCGGTTAAACCCTCACCCCGTCGCTGGCGCGACACCCCTCTCCCCTGTTGGGAGAGGGGTTGAGGAAGTCTGCCTCAACGATCTGCCGCAGCTTACTTACCACGAAAAGGACGCCGGGCCGTATATCACCGCCGGGATTTTTCTGGCTAAAGAGCCGGAAACGGGTGTGCCGAACCTGTCGTTTCACCGCTGCATGCACGTCAGCGATGAAGAACTGCGGGTGCGGTTGGGTACCTCGCACCACCTGACTCGTTACCAGGCCAAAGCAGAGGCGGCCAACGAAGCCCTGGAAGCGGCGATTCTGCTCGGCCCGCCGCCAGAGGTGGTGCTGGCCGCCGCTGCGCCAATCCCCTATGAGGAGAACGAGCTGGAAGTGGCGGCCAAATTGGCCGGGCAACCCCTGCCCATGCGTCGCTGCCGCCATATCAACCTGGAGGTTCCCGCCGAAACGGAAATCGTCATCGAGGGGCGCTTTTTGCCGCATGTGCGTCGGCCCGAAGCGCCTTTCGGGGAGTTTTTGGGCTTTTACGTGCCACAGGGGAACAACCACGTCTTTGAGGTGCTGGGGGTGACGTGTCGCCCCAACGCTTATTACCACGCCTTGTTGTGCGGCTCGCCCGAGGATCACCGCCTGCTGGAGCTGGCCTTTGCCACGCGGGTTTACCAGCATCTCAGCGCCACCCTGCCCGGCATCGTGGATGTTTCCTGCGTACCCAATATTATGAACATCGTAGTCAAAATCAAGCAGCAGTACGAGGGGCACGCCCGGCAGGTGCTGCTGACCGCCCTGGGGGTCAACCACGATTTTGGCAAAAGCTGCATGGTGGTAGATGAGGATGTGGACATCAACGATTTGAATGATGTCTATTGGGCCTTTTTGGCGCGGGGCCGGGCCGATACGCGGGCCTTTACCCTGCCCGATGTGCCGGGGTTTTACCGTGACCCGCACAAGGATCACTGGGGCCGCCTGGCCATTGACGCCACTATGCCCTTTGGCCGGCAGGACGAGTTTCAACGCAAGCGTATTCCGGGGGCGGAGAGTTTGAATTTGGCGGAGTATTTTGGGTGAGATGGGGTTGAAATAATCCGTTGCAGGGGAGCGGGGGAGCAGGGAAGATTGTGGATGCTCGTGGCGAAACTCAGTTTCGCCACGCAATTGGGTGTCCAAACTGAGTTTGGACACCAGCTAAAACTGGGAAATACTTCAATTTTTTGCTGTAGTTATTCAGCTTGCGCATGCGGGGCGAGTATAGTAATATCTCGCCACCACGAGGGTGGTAAACCAATTACCATAAAAAGGGGAGAGACAAAATGAAACAACGTGTGTGGTTTTCTGTAGGCTTGATGCTGCTGGCGCTGTTGTTGGGGGTATTTCGGTCGGCGCCAGCAGCGGCGCAGACTGAAGGCGAGGCGGAGGAAGTCACCTTGGGGGTGGTGCTGCCCTTCACCGGCTCGCTGGGCGAGTATGGCAATGCCTTCAAAGAGGGGATTGATCTGGCGGTTGAGCAGATGAACGCGCAGTTAGCGGCGGCGGGGCGGCCGATGAGCTTTGTGGTAGCCAGCGCCGATTCCAAAGGCACACCCGACGGCGCGGCCAAAGCTTTCCAAACGGTGGTGCAGACCAGCGGCGCGCAGGTGGTGGTCGGCCCGCTGGCTACCAGTGAAGTGCTGGGGGCCAAGCAGTTTGCCGACGAATACAAAATCACCATCATCGCCCCGGCTTCCAGCGGTCTGGCCGGCGCTATTCCCGATGACTACATCTTCCGGGTGATGCAGCCGCCCGACACCTTCCAATCGCAGGCCTTCAGCGGTTTGGCTGCGGCCCGAGCCTATGAAAATATCGTGGTGCTGCACCTGGATGACCCCTTTGGCAACGGCTTTACCGAAGCCTTTACCAAGCAGTTTCAAGAGGCCGGCGGTAAAGAGGTGGCGGCCATCAAATACGCCCCGGAACCTTCTGACCTGACCAGCGAAGTGACCAAGGTTAGCTCCGAGATTGCCCGGCTCTCCGATGCCGGTACGACGGCCTTTTTGTGCGTTTGCTTTTTGGGCGACGCCCAAAAGGTGCTGCAGCAAGCCGTGGTTGACCCGGTGATGGGCACGGTGGATTGGATGGGCGCAGAAAATTTGCATACGCCTGACTTGCTAATAGACAAAGACCAGGCCACTTTTTTGGCCCAGGTCAAGTTTACCTCGGTGTCTGCCGCCAATATTACCAACCCCAATACGCAGCCCTTTATTGACGCCTACAAAGCCAAGTATGGCAAAGAACCCGGCCCCTTTACCAACTACGCTTACGATGCGGCCAACATCGCCATGCTTTCGATTATCTTTGCCGGCAACAACGGCGAAGCGGTGCAGAAGATTGTGCCTTTTATTGCCGACCACTACATCGGCACGCAGGTGCAAACCTACCTGGACGAGAATGGCGATCAGAATGTGGCGGTGCTGACGGTCTACCAATTGAAGGAAGACGGCTCCGATTTTGCCGAAATCGGCGTGTATGATGGCGGCACCGGCAAGATTACTTTGAACGAGGCAGCGGCAGCTCAGGAATGAAAGAAAGGTGACAGTCACTTAAAAAGTGATTGTCACCTGAAACGAGCAGGCCACGCTTTTAGCGTGGCCTGCTTTTTTTTGATTGGCTCCTACGCACTCTTTTTCAGCGGCAGATTGCCGCCGCTTTGACCCCGCAGCATCAGCCCCAATAACCCTTCAACCAGGCCCGTCCCGTTGCTATTGCCGCTAACAGCCACATCCGGCACGACGCGCACGTTGCGCTCGCCGACGACCTGCATCAGTTGCAGGGCAGTGTAACCCTGCGCGCCCAGGGCTTGCACCCCGGCCCGGTGGGCCTCGGCTTTGGCGTTGCCCAGCGACCGCACCGCTTCGGCTTCACCCAGCGCTTGCAAACGCGTGGCTTCCGCCGTACCGGTGGCCTGCTTGATTTGGGCCTGGGCCTGCAACTCCGCAATCTGGACGCCCTGCTCCGATTTAACCATCTCGCTCTGAATATCAGCCATGGCCGTTTCACGGACAAGCTGCTGCCGCTGCTGCTGCGCTTCCTGCTGCACTTCGTAAGTTTTGCGCTGCTCTTCGGCAATCTTGCGGTCGGTCTGGGTCTGCATCAGCTCGGCCGGCGGCAGGATGTCGCCGATGAGGGTGTCAATGGCCTGCACATCATACACCCGGATGGCGACCCGGATATGCTCGGTGGCTTCGGCCTGGCGCTCGCTGCGGGCGCTCAAAAAGTCGAGCACGGTATAGCTTTGAGCGGCGTTGCGAAAGTAGTTGCCCACCGTCGGCTGCAAGACGTGATCCACCAAATTCTGCATCGAACCGACCCGCGAGATGACCTTGGGTGCATCCAACGCTCCCACGTGAATGATCTGGCTGACATCCAGGTTAAAGGCAAAACCATCTTTGGAGCGCACCGTAATGGATGACAGCTTGGAGTCGTAGCTGTGGGCTTCGGTGCGGGTGGCCCAATTGAGCACGATGTTGGTGGTCGGCACCAATTCCACCTTCATGATGCGAGTGTTGAGCGGATGCTTGCCGGGGTAGAGCGGCTCAATCCACACCCCTTTGTGGCCCGGCTTGACCAAATCGCCGTGCGTAAAGGCGGTGCCGCTGACATCCTCGTGCAGTTTGCCCACAAAGGAGATGACCACGCCGACATTCCCAATCGGGATTTCGGTCATCGGTACCTGCTCCACCTGGGCAAACCAGGGGTTAAGGTTCCATGAACCGGAGAGCAGGATTTGCTCCTGTAAGCCGCGCCGCCCGCCGCCGGCGATAAAAGCCTGGGCGTTCTGGAAGTTGTCGTGCCCAAGAATGATGGGGCCGGCAATCTCGCCCGTCTCAATCGGTGCGCCATCCAGGGTGGTGACGATGCCCACCCGGTCGGGCGCAACCCGGTACACTTGCAGTTGCTCCGCCTGCATGCCGTGCTGTTGGGCATTGGTCGCCGTAATCACGGTGAAGAGGGCGGTATTGATGCGATACGTCCCGGCGGTCAGCAGCCCCAACTGGCGGCCTTTCTCGCCGCCGTTGAGCAAAAACTGGCGGGTGTTTTGAAAGTTGTCGCACTCAACCACCCGGCCCAAAATCCGGTTGGTGGGCGCAGGAGAACCGTCGGCAGCGACAACCAGCCCAATCTCGCCTTGCGGAATGACCGTGACCGGGGCTTTGATAACGGTATACTGCCAGGGCCAGTAGCCAAAGCGCCAGCCGGGGGCCAGCGTATCGGCTTGATAGCCGGCCTCACCATGCAGGGCAACCAGTTGGCCGGGCGGCAGGGCGCGGGCTGCAAACTTCTTGACCACCACGCCCACCTGGCGCTCGTTGATGACCACCACGCCGAGGATGGTCATCAAAAACAGGCCGCCGCCAAACAAAATAACAGCGCCAATGATCAGAGAAAACAGTAGTTGCGATGACATTTTTTGCCTCTCTTTGAAATAGACCGCCGACGGAAGACCGCCGACCGCCGAAAGATGTTTTGGTTACGGGCGGTGTGTGGTGGCTTGTGACGGTTTTGGATATAAAAAGACGGTAGACTGCGGAAAGTAAACGGTAACGCATAGACAGTAAACAGGAAATTCATCCTGCCTACTGCTTACGGTTTACTCTCTAACGGTCTACCGTCTAGTATAAGGCTGAGAGAGGTTAAATTTTCGTAAGGATAACTACGAAAATTTGTAACTTATAGATAAATCAGATAAACATCGTACAACATTTTAGCGGAGCAGGCTCCCACGCCGCCGCTGCTGGCAAATTTGGACCTGCTGAGGCTGATTAGATTAATTGCCCAACAACATCGTCAGCAGGCCGCCGGTGCCCAGTTGAGCGGTCAAACCGGCAAAGACGATGGCAACCATAGACATCAACTTGATGAGAATGTTGAGCGAAGGGCCGGCGGTATCTTTGAAGGGGTCGCCGACGGTATCGCCCACCACCGTAGCTTTGTGGGGATCCGAGCGTTTGCCGCCGTAAGCGCCTTTTTCGATGTGCTTTTTGGCGTTATCCCAGGCCCCGCCAGAGTTAGCCATCATCACGGCCATGACAAAGCCGGTGGTTAAACCGCCGGCCAGCAGACCCATGACGCCCGGCACGCCCAACAGGATGCCGGTGAGCACCGGGATGACGATGGCCAGTGAGGCGGGCAGGATCATCTCCCGCTGCGCCCCGGCGGTGCTGATAGCCACGCATTGGGCGTAGTCGGGCTTATCTTTGCCTTCCAGGATGCCCGGTTTTTCTCTAAACTGGCGGCGCACTTCCTGCACCATCGCCCCGGCGGCCCGGCCAACGGCCTGCATCGTCAAGGCCGAGAAGTAAAACACGGCCATACCGCCCAGAAAGAAGCCGATGAGAACGGTGGGGTTAAGCAGAGAGATATGGTAATACGAAGCAAAGTCCTCCATCGTCATCTGCATCACCTGCACCGTGCGGCCGTCAATAGTGACCTCAGTGACGCCGGCCAGGTGGGCCAGGGCAAAGCGAATCTCTTCCAGGTAAGCGGCCAGTAGCGCCAGGGCGGTAAGGGCGGCCGAGCCGATGGCAAAGCCTTTGCCGGTGGCGGCGGTGGTGTTGCCTACCGCGTCAAGCTGGTCGGTGCGGCGGCGCACTTCTTCGGGCAGGTGCGACATCTCGGCGTTGCCGCCGGCGTTATCGGCGATGGGGCCATACGCATCGGTGGCCAGGGTTAACCCCAGGGTAGAGAGCATGCCCACCGAAGCCAGCCCTACCCCATACAGCCCCATGACGGTATTTTGAGCGCCGCCGGGCAGGTAAAAGCTGATGGCAATGCCGATCACCACCGCAATGACCGGCACGGCGGTGGACTGCATGCCAACGGCCAGGCCGCTAATGATGACGGTGGCCGGGCCGGTCAGGCTTTGATCCACAATACCTTTGGTCGGGCCGTAGTCGTCGGAGGTATAATATTCCGTGGCCCGGCCAATCACTACTCCGGCAGCCAGGCCGGCTACAATGGCCAGCCAGAGCATGATCGGGTTGTTCAAGCCGAGCAGATACACAATCCCCAGGGCCACTACCGCAATGCCGATAGAGCTGTAGGTGATGCTGTTGTTGATGGAACCCATCAGGTCGCTCATGGTGGCGTCTTCTTTGGTGCGCACCAGGTAAATACCGGCAATAGACAGGAGGACCCCGATGGCCGAGATGACCAGCGGCGCGGCCAGATAACGCAGCCCTACCGCCAATTCCGACTGGCCGTTCAAGAAAGCGCCGTTGGTGCGGATGGCTTCTGTGGCCACAGCAGCCACCCCCAGGGCGGCGGTGGCTAGGATAGAGCCGGCATAAGACTCGTACAGGTCGGCCCCCATGCCGGCCACATCGCCTACGTTGTCGCCCACATTATCGGCAATGGTGGCGGGGTTGCGGGGGTCGTCTTCAGGGATACCGGCTTCAACCTTGCCGACCAGGTCGGCCCCCACATCGGCCGCCTTGGTATAGATGCCGCCGCCGACGCGGGCAAAGAGCGCCTGCGTAGAAGCGCCCATGCCAAAGCTGAGCATGATGACGGTGATCTGGGGTAAGGGGTTGCTGGCATCGCCAAAAAACTCGGCCGGGAAGAGGTAGTACAGGATCAGGAACCAGGCGCTGATATCTAACAAGGCAAAGCCGACCACGACCAGCCCCATCACGGCGCCGGCGTGGAAGGCCACCTGTAAGCCGTCGTTTAAGCTCTTGCGGGCGGCATTGGCGGTGCGGGCCGAGGCATTGGTGGCCGTTTTCATGCCGATAAAGCCGCATAAGCCGGAAAAGAAGCCGCCGGTGATGAAGGCATAGGGCACAATTTGATTTTGCACCCCAAAGCCATAGGCCAGGACGGCAAAGATGATAAAGAGCACGATAAAAACAATGGTGACAACTTTGTACTGGCGGCGCAGGTAAGCCATAGCCCCTTCGCGCACCGCCTGGGCAATTTCAGCCATCAAGTCGGTGCCTTCGCTCAGTTTGCCGACCGATTGGTAAAACATATAAACCGCTGTCAGGGCAATGAGGGAGCAGATAGGGGCCGACCACCACAGCCAGGGCAGCGGCTCGCGCCCGCCATCCTGGGCCAGGGCCGCCGGGGCTGCAAACAAAACAATCAACAAGGTGAACAACAGGAATATCAAACGTGGCACAATTACCTCCTCGTAATAATGGGTTTTTGATTTTTAGAGACCAAGTAGATTACAGATTCAAGCTCAGGGAGTCTGCGACCCCCGGACGCCGGTTGCAGACCGGCTGGGAGCTAACAAATTGTGATCTACTGAGACTGCACTTTAGAGGGCAAAGATGAAACTGGCCGGGCCGGGGATGCCTGGCTTTGCCGATGGCGCATTGTAAACAAGTTGGCGGTAATTGTCAAACTTGTGCAATTCAGAACTATAACGTGTGGCCGGACAAGAAAAGATCAAAACCCTCAAAAATTAGGGTACTACGGTACTACATTTTGGCTTATAATCCACTCTTGTTGTAAGGTTTACCGGTACTTTACTGCTACAAATTGATTTACAGAATGAAAGAAGGTTAAAAAAATAATGGGAATAAAGTTCTCCCTTTATAAAAATTCTCTTAGCAACGACGCTAACCAGTTCCGGGCTGTCGTCCAATCTGCCGGCACCATGGACTACGAGCAGATCGTAGAGCGAGTGGTCAAGCAGAACTCGACCGTGACCCGTACCGATATATTGGCCGCTCTGAATGATTTTATCAGCGCCATCGAGGATGCCCTGCTGCTGGGCTATAACGTCAACACCCCGTTAGCCAACTTCCGGGCCGTCATTAAGGGCAACTTTGAGGGCGACACCGACAGTTTTACCCCCGGACGCAACAGCGTTGAGGCTTCGATCACCTCCGGCCTGCACCTGCGTAAGGCTATGCAGCAGGCCCAGGTGCAAAAGCAAGAAAGCGGGCACAACCTGCCCCGGCCTATCAATTACCTGGACTTGAACACCGGGGAATTGAACAGCCAGGTCACGCCCGGCAGCATGGGCCAGATTACCGGCTACCGGCTTAAGTTTGATACCGGCGATCCCAACCAGGGTATCTTCTTTATCAACGGCGGCAGCGCCGGCCGGGTTAGCCTGGTAGGCCACAATGGCCCCACCAAGTTGATGTTTATGACCCCGGCCAACCTGCCCCCCGGTGATTATATCTTGGAGATTCGCTCGGCTATGGGCAACGGAACCATTCACACCGGCCAACTACCTGTAACTTTGGTGGTTAGTTAATTCCACTTTCTCCATCTAAACTCATTAAAAAGAGGCGCACCAGGGTGCGCCTCTTTTTAGTTTTCCTCCCCTCAACCCTCACAAAAACATGCCCAATGTTTTAAACAATATTTGCCGTAGCTTGGAGAATTATTCGGCGAATGTTGGAGTAATATTCGCGGAAGTTTGGAGCAACATTCGCCGAAGGTGGGGGCAACATTCGGCGAGGTTTGGAGCAACATTCGGCGAAGGTAGGGTCATCATTCGCCGAAATTTGGGGCAACATTCGGCGAAGGTAGGGTCATCATTCGCCGAAGTTTGGGACAACATTCGGCGAATATGGGGTCATCATTTGCCGAAGTTTGGGGCAACATTCGGCGAATGTTTTTAGATGATTCGGCGAATGTTTTCAGATTGGTAGCTCTACCCTAAACCGTGATGGGGTCAATCGGCGTCCGCCGAGCGTTGAAACGCCCGGCTAATTCAAGTGGAAGCCCGCTCAAGCAGGCTAAAAATGCGCCTTTGAGCCGGTTTTGAACCGGCTTGCACCTATGGTAGCCGAGGGCTTCCAGCCCTCGGTGGACACGGTTTAATGCCGTACTACCTTCGCCCCTACCCCGGTGGGGGTTGTCATGGGGCTAAAAGATGTGATAGAATAGGTAATTGGTTTATACGAGGTTAAACGCAGGTTCCGTTTTTAACGGGACATCGGTGGATGGAAGGGTATTTCATTGGGCAAAAACGAGTCGTCACGCTGCAAGCGTGACCTACACCTGGTTTATACGAGTGGCTACACCTGGTTTATACGAGTTAAACGCAGTCGTCACGCTGCAAGCGTGACCTACAAGCGTGACCTACAAGCGTGACCTACAAGCGTGACCTACAAGCGTGACCTATAAGCGTGACCTATAAGCGTGACCTACAAGCGTGACCTACAAGCGTGACCTACGGTTATTATGAACTTTCGTCGTTATTACGTTCCTGATGCTATTGTCTTTATCACCCAGGTGGTTGAGGATCGTTATCCCGCCTTTAAGGACGAGGCTTATCTCAATTTGCTTCGTGCTACCCTACGGCAGGTAAAGGTACTCCATCCATTCAATATGTTAGGTTACGTTTTCTTACCCGATCATTTTCATCTGCTCATTCGTCCAACCGCAGAAAGCAACTTTAGCCAGATTATGCATTCGTTGAAGCCCAATTTCACCAAAGCGTACAAACAAGCAATAGGGGTGAGCGGTAGCATGAAATTCTGGCAAAAACGATTTCACGATCATATCATCCGGGATGAAGCAGACTTGCATCATCATTTGGATTACATTCATTTCAATCCGGTCAAGCACGGTTTGGTAACAAAACCGGAGGATTGGCCGCACAGTTCATTTTTAGCCTGGAAAGAACGGGGAGCTTACCCCGATCAATGGGGCTGGCAAACGCCGGATACTGTTACCAAGTTCCAAACAGAGTATGAGTAGGTCACGCTTTAAGCGTGACCTACCCAAAACAAACGGGTTTATGAAATCGTCACGTTATAAACGT
>CAZDMM010000098.1:0-2539 GCA_964505845.1 uncultured Caldilineaceae bacterium | reverse complement strand
TAAGCGTGACCTACCCAAAACAAACGGGTTTATGAAATCGTCACGTTATAAACGTGACCTACCCAAAACAAACGGGTTTATGAAATCGTCACGCTTTAAGCGTGACCTACCCAAAACTGGCGGGTGGAGAAGATGCGCCTGTCTAAAGACAAAAGCCAGATCAAGTATAACGAGTTTCTGATGCTGGCCGGGATTCCACCGGAGGTGTTTGAGTACAAGTTGGGCAACCGCTCGGCGTTGGAGTGGGTGATTGACCAATACCGGGTCAGCACCGACGCCCGCAGCGGCATTGTCAATGATCCCAACAACCCGGAGGATGAGCGGTATATTGTGCGGCTAATCGGCCAGGTGATTACGGTCAGTTTGGAAACGGTGAAGATTGTGCAGGGGCTGCCGGAGCTAAAGATTCTGGCCTCATAGCTAACTTGCCATATTGCTTCAGACAAGATTAACAGATTTTTGTCATTTTCATCCTGTTAATCCTGTTCGTTACAAAAAGTTGTGCCCCATTCGTTAAAGGGTTAGCGGTGAGAGAAAAGCAACCTTTGGATGATAGGCCCGCTCATCATTGAGGTGATGACAGCCATCGTCACCAGAGCTACAAAAACTCGCTGGTCAATTAAGCTATACTCCAGGGCTACGGTGGCTAAAATAATCTCAATTGCGCCGCGAGCGTTGAGGCCAAAGCCAGCCGCCCAGGCTTCTCGATGGGACATGCCCCCCAACTTTGCCCCCAAACCGGCCCCCAGGATTTTACCCACACAGGCCACTATTAGCCCCAGTGTGACCAGGGGCCAGTCAAAATGGGTTGAAAAATTAGCTTTGAGACCAATGGAAACAAAATAGATGGGGGTTAAAAAGCTGACCACAAACTGGTAGACCGTTTCGTGAGCCTGGCGGTTCTGGCCGGTTTGGTCATTGCGAGCCAGCGCCACCCCCACCAGGTAAAAACCAAACCGAAGCAAAGCCCAGGGCAAAGGGCGTCAAGATGCTCAACAGGCTGGTCAAAACGGTGCTCAAGCCGCGCTGCCGCAGATAAGAGGTGTTACCCCCTCCAGTTGGAGTTTTTTATTTCTTGACAGAATTAACAAGATTTACAAGATAAAATTGACCAAAAATCTTGTTAATCGTGTAAATCTTGTCCATTCTATTTGAAATTTCAACTGAGGTTAACTAAAAACCTGACAGCTTTTTAAGGCTCGTCAGGTTTTTAGTGGGTAAAAATTTGTAACTTTTGAAGGTCAGGATTCGGCGGAGAGTTGGCGTTTGCGGCGGTGCTCTTGAACAAACTCGATGACCGGGGGCAGGAGGGAGATCAGGATGATGGCGATGATGACAAATTCAAAGTTCTTTTTGACAAAGGGCAGGTTGCCAAAGAAGTAGCCGCCAAAGATGAACAGGGCGCACCACAGCAGGCCGCCAAAGATATTATAGAAGATGAACTTGCCGTAGGTCATGCTGCCGACGCCGGCCACAAAGGGGGCAAAGGTGCGGACAATCGGCACAAAGCGGGCCAGCACAATGGCCTTGCCGCCGTATTTTTCATAAAAGTGGTGGGTTCGCTCCAGGTACTCTTTTTTCAAAAAGCGGATATTGCCCGAAAAGGCGCGCGGCCCAATGTAATGTCCAATCCAGTAGTTGGCCGTGTCGCCCAAAATGGCCGCCAGGGTGAGTAAGATGAACAACCAGGTGACATCCATAGCGCCGGTGGCCGCCAAAGCGCCGGCGGCAAACAGCAGCGAGTCGCCGGGTAGAAAGGGGGTAACCACCACTCCGGTTTCTAAAAAGATAATGGTAAACAGGATGATATAGGTAAAGGTTCCATAGGCCCTGATGACATTAGCCAGATGCTCGTCCAGGTGAAGAAAGAGGTCAATTAAGTTTATTGAATCCATGCTGCTCCTTTGATTGCCAGCCAAGCTTGAGATGGTGTTAGCGTAAAAAGAAATTATAGCATAAGTGGCGGCAAGCTAAAATCCCCCCTCAGTAATTTTTGACAAAGTAGTTGAACTGTGTTAAGTTGGACATATGCTGTAGGTCTTCCTCAGGAGGTGCAATCTTTCGGGCAAATCCGCCAGGATTCTGAAAAATTGAATAACACGCAATATAATTTTCTTTAGCAACAGTCGGGCCGCTGTTGCGCCGTTCTGAGTAACGGTCAGGCAAGCCATTGCCAGGGGTCGTAACAAAGCTAAGGCTTTGGTGCGAGGTTAAAGAAACATTCAAGCATATGTCTTGTATGAAGACCTTGACGATGACTATCCGGATTGCCCTGGTGAGTGGTAGCCGGATATTTTTATTTTAGCGTCGGTGTATGGTCAACCTTCATGATAAGCGGGCAGCCGTCTGGAAAGTCACACCCAGGCAGCGTTTTTTTCTTCCCCTTTGCCCATGTTGCCTCAATCTGTTAACTGCGATGGCTAGGCGCCAAACGATATGCTCTATCAATTTGTTGACTAAATTTATTGAAAGGGGAAATAAGAATTATGCATGGCATGAGCACCTTTGAAACATACTCCATTTTTGGAGTTTTGGGTGT
>CAZDMM010000097.1:0-14814 GCA_964505845.1 uncultured Caldilineaceae bacterium | reverse complement strand
GGAGAGCACGATTCCCCGGCTGCGCATCAGTTCGGCCAGCAGGTCAAACTCTTTGAAGCTCAGGTTAAGCTCCTGCTCTCCTTTATAGACTTTGCGCGCCACCAGGTCCAGCGACAGATCGCCCGAGGTGAGACGCTCACCCCCGCCCGATTTGAGATTGCGACGTAAGGCCGCCCGCACCCGGGCCAAAAATTCACCCAAACTAAAAGGCTTGGTAATGTAATCATCCGCGCCAGAATCCAGGCCGATGATTTTATCCACCTCGCTGGAGCGGGCGGTGAGAATGATAACCGGCACATCCATCTCCCGGCGCAGAATACGGCACACCGAAAGCCCGTCCAACTCCGGCAGCATAATATCGAGCACAATCAAATCAAAGGGTTGGGCGCGGGCTGCTTTGAGGGCGGCCTGCCCATCGGTTGCTACCGCCACCTGGTAGCCTTCGCTCTCCAGGTTAAAGGTTAAGGTTTGGCGCAGCGTTTCGTCATCTTCAACCACTAAGATAGCGGTTTCGTAATTGGTCAGCATAACTAAATTGTTTAAAACCTTCCCGGAAGCCGCCTGGATCACAAGGTGGTTCTTTGGGAAGGTAAAGTGCATAACTCCTTGAATTTAGCAACCTGATTCTATACCCGCCGCGCATATTTTGAAAATCAAAACTCACCAGGGAGGTCCACATAAAAAATGGAACCTTTGCCGGCCACACTTTCCACCCGAAGTTGCCCCCGGTGCAGCTCGACCAGCTTTTTGACCAGGGCCAATCCGCTCTCTGGAATGCCCGGCGGCTGATTTTTAGGCGGAAAAGCAGGGTCAAAGAGGCGTTTTTGCTCCGCTGGGGGGATGCCAATACCGCTGTCGGCTACCGCGATATGCAGCTTGGGCCGTTCTACGCCATTGGTTTGCTCCACCTGCACCCAGGCTTTCAAGATGATAGCCCCACCCGGCGGGGTAAACCGGCAGGCGTTGTTTAGCAGGTTGTCTAGAATCTGGCGCAGGGCGTGGGGATCGGCCCTGAGGCGAGGCAGATCTCCTCTAATATCTCGCTTCAATTTTAGCTCGCCCTGCTTGATGAGAGGGGCAATGGCCCCAAGCGCCTGGTCAATGATCGGGGTCACATCTATTTCTTCAGAGTGTGGTCGCAGCTCAGGCTCGCCGGGCAGCTTTTTGGGGGTAGTGGCGGCCAGGGTTTCGGCTTCGGCTTCAAGCTGCAAGTAACGGCGGCGGTGTTCCACCAGGGTAGCAATCTGAGGGGCCAGGGTGCGGCATAGGCGTTGATCCTGCTCCCGGATTGGGCGGCTGGTGACCGGGTTGCCCAGCAGCAAAAGTCCGGCCGGCCGGCCATGCACCGTTAAGGGCTGAAGCAGGGTTGGCCCGGTGCGGCCTTCGTGCCACAGCGAGTACAGCGGGCTGAGGCGTTGGCTGTGCGGGGGCGACATCACCAGTTGCTGCTGCTTTTCAATCGCTTCTTGTAAGGGGGTGTAATCCTCTAAACCAAGCGTAATTTCTTCGTGCGGCGAGAGATGAAGGGGGCGCTCCGGGTTGTACAGGGTTGCCAAACGTATCTGTTTTTGCCGGGCGGCCGGGTCAAACATAAAAATGGCGGCCTGCTCCGTTTGAGTCAATTGGGCCATGCTGCGCACAATATGTTCCATGGATTGGCTCAAATTGGGCACGGCGCTGATTAATTCACTGGCCTCCAACCAGCGGCGCTGCTCTCGATTCATTTCAAGCGCCTCTTGCACCAGGCTGGCCGCCGCCCGCTGCTGCTCAAGATAGAGCTGTTGATACGCCTGAATGCTCTCCCGATGAATGGCGCTGATAAACAAAACATAGGCCAGCAACGTCACCAGCCAGGCTATCCCCATCAGATTAAGTAATACTAAAAAGCTGGCCAGGGCCAGACACAGCGGGGTGGTGATATGAAACCAGCGAACCTTACCTGACTCATTCCAGGCCAGAACCAGCGCCCCTAGCAGAGCTATGATCAAGGTATGCAGCGGCGTCGGGGCCGGCCAGCCGGGCACAAAGGGCAAACCGGCCAGCAGCAAAGTTCCGGCCGCTACCTCCCAGCCCACCTTAGACCGGGGAAAGGTCCAGCCGGCTAAAGTCCACAGGATACAAAAGGCGCTGAACACTTCTAGGGCGCCGGTTATCCTGGCAATCTGGCTGTGAGCCAGAATAGTCATTGACACAATTAAGATCAACGACCGCAGAATCACCAGCAAAAATAAGGGTAACAGCCGCCAACCACGCGCCTCTTTGGTAAAATTTCCTAAACCCAGCAGCAAAGCTGCCAGGGCAAATAGGTTTACCGCCAGGAGGTAAATCTGCATTTATCTCACCTAAGGTCGTAGAGATCAGCACCTCACCGGGTCGGCGTCATGAAGCGGAGCGCAAATTTCTGTCACCGGGCCGAATTTTTTCTGGATGGAAAGGTGCAAACGTCACTATCTAGTATAACAAACCTGGCGATGCGGTACAATGGGCTTTTGGGGGGAGGGTCTATGCTGGAGTTCAGGCATGGTGAGGCTGGGGCAACCCGGCGCAATTATTATCATCCCCACTATAAAAATTGCCTGTAAACTTATCCTGTGTTAGACTCCGGCTATATTTTTGGAAGATTGAATGCAGGGTAAGGAGGTAACATTGGAAATCCGAAAAGTTGTGCTCATCCATCCGGGCCGCGAAGGGCGCATCTTTGGCAAAGCTACGGCCGTACCCTATACCCTCATGCGTCTGGCCTCGCTGGTACCGGCTGATATTGAAGTGGAAATTTGGGACGAAAACTGGGAATACCTGGATCACAAAATCAGTACCCTGGGCCGGCACGACCTGGTCGGCATTACCTCTAAAACCCTGGCCATTGAAACCGCCGAGCGGTACGCCGGCATCGCTCACCGGGCCGGGGTGCAAACGGTGGTGGTAGGCGGCGCACACGCCACCCTCATGCCGGAGGATGTAGCCCGCTGGGCCGACGTGGTAGTGACCGGTGAAGCCTATTACACCTGGCCCCAAATCATCAAAGATTTTCAAAACGACACGCTGAAGCCCCGCTATAACGATACCGAATGGGCTGATTTAAGCGGCGTGGCCCCCCTAACCGACCGGGTGATCCGGCAGGTAGATGAAAAACGGCGCTACTGGACGCCGCTGCTAGAAATCACCCGCGGCTGCCCTCGCAACTGC
Organism: uncultured Caldilineaceae bacterium; assembly: GCA_964505845.1. Classification (GTDB taxonomy): domain Bacteria; phylum Chloroflexota; class Anaerolineae; order 4572-78; family J111; genus DSQQ01. Next base: position 11,628 of record CAZDMM010000097.1, on the reverse strand, counting down.
TCCTTTTGCACTGCCATCCGGGTCAGCGGCCAAAAGATGCGCTTTCGGCCTGTTGAGGAAATTGTCGAAGAAATCGAGCGCCGCCAGATTGACCGCTTCTTCCTCACCGACGACAACTTTGGCCTGGCCTTTGCCATTGACCCCGAATACACCGAAAAATTATTTCTGGCCCTGGAAAAACTCCCCCTGCGCGGCTGGACTACCCAGGCCGAGATGATGGTAGCCAAATATCCAGAGCTGCTCAAGCTGGCTAAACGGGCCCACCTGGATAAATTCTTCATCGGCTTTGAGTCGGTAAACCCGGAGAACCGGCGCGAGCTGGGCGGCAAAAGCAAAGGCATGATGCAGCAGTATCAAGAAGCCATTGACGCCGTGCATGCCCACGGTTTGGGCGTAGTCGGCTTATTTGTTTTTGGCTTTGACGCCGATACCCCCAAAGTGATGTGGGATACCTGGGAATTTGCCAAAAGGTCTGGCCTGGACAGCATGAGCGCCACTATCCTTACCCCCTACCCCGGCACGCCCTTCCGTGAGGAACTGATTAAAGAAAACCGGCTCATCCCCGGCAAAAGCTGGCGCTATTACGATACCGCCCACGTTACCTACTATCCCCGCCAGATGACGGTAGAGGAGTTTGAGCGCGAGTATGATCGCATCTGCCGCACCATTTACCACCCGTTCCGCATTGCCCAGCGCGGTTTGCGCGCACTCAGCCGCCACCCTGTTACCCGGATGCCGGCCAAATTCTTTGGCAGCTTTAGCACCGATTACGGCTACCGCCGCACCTTTGCCTGGCGACACGCCTTTTCCTCTTAAATCCTTAAGCCTCGGCGCACAAACGCCGAGGCTTTTTTATCTCTTGTTTATTTGTTAAGCTTTTACTTGAAAACTCCCCTAAAAAAGATAGAATTATCACACGGGTTTACTCTTAAAAGTGAATACCAGTTCAGCTACCGGCAAATGATGTCTCAGGAGTTCTATGATGATATACCCATCTCAACCCGTGATTTTGCAGGTTTACCCTCAGCCTCACCATAATACCGGTCAGATTCTACGCCAGCATGGATTTACGGTCATCCAAACTTCCACCAGCGGCGAAACCCTGCGCCTGGCCGCAGCCAAATGTCCCGCTTTAATTATTCTTGAAGTTGACCGGTCTGGCCAGAACAGCCTTGAGGTGTGCCGGCAGCTCAAAGAAAATCCCCTCACCGCCGCCACCCCTATTTTGCTCTGCGCCGAAACTTTTCAAGACGCCGCCATGCAAAGCCAGGCGTTGGCCAGCCGGGCTGATGGCTATATCACCTGCGCCATGGAGCCGTTAGTTTTTCTGAGCACGGTTAAAGCTTTTTTGCCCCCCTCTCCCGCCGTCCCACCGGAAACCCAAACTCTATCTGACCTGGAATTCAGACTGCTGCTTGAGGCCCTGCCCGCCCCCGTCACCCTGGCCGAAGAGACGGCGCCAGGAGAATTTAAGCACTTATTCTTGAATCAAAAGTTCAAAGAACTGATCGGCTATTCGCTGGACGAAGTTGCCTCGGCGGAACAATGGTGGCGGCTGGCCTATCCCGATGCAGCCTACCGCGAGCAGATAAAGAACGAAACCCTGCGCCGGATAAACCTGCCTGCAGCCAACCAGGGCGAAATAGAACCGCTAAAGGCAGTGGTAACTTGTAAGGATGGGCAACAACGCCTGTTTGAGCTCCGCGTGGTAAGCCTGGGCCGCCGCAGGGTAACGGTCATGGTTGACCTGACCGAACGCCAGCAAGCCGAAGAAGCCTATCGCCTCCTGGTAGAACATTCCCTGCAGGGGTTGGTTATTTTTCAAAATAACCAGATTATGTTTGCAAACCCGGCCGCCACCGCCATTACCGGCTACCCCCCAGAAGTAGCCCAGTCGCCCGACTTTGACGCTTTTAACAGGATGCTCTATCCGGCTGACCGGGCCATCGCCTGGCAGCACGTCCAGGATCGCCTGGCCGGCCGGCCCGTGCCCTCGCGCGAAGAGTACCGCATCATCTGCGGCGACGGTCAAACCCGCTGGATTGAGTCGTTTACCTCCATTCTCCAATATCGCGGGCAGCCGGCCTTGCAGATTGCCTTTGTAGACATCACTGAGCGCAAAGGGGCCGAAGAAACGTTACGCCAATATGAACAAATTGTCTCGGCCACTACCGACGGATTATCGTTGGTGGATCAAAATTATATCTACCGGATGGTCAATGACACTTATCTCACCTTAAACAACAAGTCCCGTGAGGCTATTGTGGGCCATGCCGTCTCAGAATTGGTGGGCCAGGAAGCCTTTGAGAGCTATATCAAAACCCACCTGGATCGCAGCCTGGCCGGCGAATCGGTTTACTACCAGGAGTGGATCACCTTTCCTACCGGCAGCCGGCGCTTTATGAGCGTTTCTTATGCTCCTTATGCCGAACTTCATGGGGTGATTTCCGGGGTAGTCATAACGCTGCGCGACCTGACCGAACTCAAGCAGGCCGAGGAGGCCCTGCGCGAGTCGCAGCATATGCTGCAACTGGTCATAGACCACGTGCCCCAGGATATTGCCTGGAAAGATCAGAACCTGGTTTATTTGGGCTGCAACCGCACATTTGCGGCTACGGCCGGCTTATCTTCACCGGCCGAAATTATCGGCAAGAATGATTTTGAGCTGCCCTGGCGGGAGTACGCCGAATACTACAACGCGGAAGATAGCCAGATCATCAATTTGGGTAGGCCCAAACTCAATTATGAGGAATTTCAAACCAATGCCAACGGCCAGGAAACTTGTGTGCAGGTTTCCAAAATTCCGCTGCACAACGCCGCCGGGAACATTGTGGGGCTGCTGAACATGTTTGAGGATGTCACCGAGCGCATCCGCATTGAGCAGGCTTTACGGGCCAGCGAAGCGCACAGCCGGGCCTTGTTAGAAGCTATCCCCGACATGATTTGTCGCATCAATATCCAGGGCCAATACCTACAAATTAAGGCCCCGGCCGATTTCTACCCGCTCTACCCTTTTGAAGAGCTAATCGGCGCAACCATCCACCAGACCTACCCACCTGAACAGGCCGACCTTTTGTTAGATTTGGCCCGCGCTGCCATTGCCAGCCGTGAAACCCAGCACGCCGAAATATCTTTTGAGGATCAAGGCCAGCCGGTTTACCGGGATATTCGTTTTGCGGCTTGCGGCCAGGACGAGGCCCTGATGATCGTCCGGGACATCACCCAGCGTAAACTTATCGAAGCTGTGCTGTTCAATACCCAGGAGTTATTGAGCGCCTTTATCAAATATTCTCCGGCCCTGGTATTTGTGGTGTCCATAGATGGCCGGATCCTGCTGGTCAATCAAGCCTGGGAACAATACTTTGGTTTACCATCAAAGGAGGTGCTGGGGCGTTTGGTCACCGAGGTCTTTCCGCCAGAGCTGGCTAACCGGTTTCTAACCTCAAACCAGGAGGTGGTCAATACTGTAGCTCCGATCAAATTTGAGCAGGTCTTAGTGAAAGGGGCTAACATCCCCTATCATGAAGAAGTCATCAAATTTCCTATCTTTAACGCCTCCGGCCAAATTCACGCCGTCGGCGGCATCGCCACCGATATTACCGCCCGTAAGGAAGCTGAACTCCAAATTCAACGCCGCAACCGTGAGTTAGACCTGCTCAACCGGGTTATTGCGGCTTCGGTCAAGATGACGGAGCCGGAAATACTGCTCGACAGCGTTTGCCGCGCCCTGGCCCAGGCCCTTGACTTGCCCATAGCTTATGCCGGGCTTTTGAACATAACCAAAACCAATATCACCATTGTGGCAGAATACCTGGGTGTTGAACAACCCTCCTGGCTGCATATGGAGATCCCTAATCCGCCGGTGCATGAATTACTCTTTCGCCGGGCGCCGCTGGTCATTGATTTTCAAACTGAGCGCCGCCTGGCGGTACTGCCGCAGCAAACCTCGCTGCAGGGTCTTGTCACCGCCCTGATCCTCCCGCTCATTGCCGAAGGCGATCTGTTGGGAATCTTAAGCCTGGTAGCCACCACGGCTCACCACTTCTCGGCCGAGGAAATCAACCTGGCCTGGAGCGTGGCCGACCAGGTGGCCGGGGTACTGGCCCGCACCCGGCTTATCCAGGCCCAGCAGCTTTTGAGTGTGGCCATCGAGCAGGCCGGTGAAAACGTGGTCATCACCGACCCGGCCGGAATCATCACCTACGTGAATCCCGCTTTTGAAGAAACAACCGGTTATAAAGAAGCTGAGGTCATTGGACAATCGCCCCGGATATTGAAAAGCGGTCTGCAGGATGACAAATTTTACCAGCACATGTGGGAAACCATTAGCTCCGGCCAGGTGTGGCGCGGACGTTTTGTTAACCGCAAGAAGGATGACACCCTCTACACTGAAAACGCCACCATTGTGCCGGTTTTTAACAGCGATAGGCAAATCATCAATTACGTGGCGGTTAAACGAGACATTACCGCAGAACTGCGGCTAGAAGAGCAAATCCGCCAGACCCAAAAGATGGACGCCGTAGGCCGGCTGGCCGGCGGGGTGGCCCACGATTTCAACAACATCCTGGTCATCATCAATGGTTATTGTGACCTGCTGCTGGCTCAAATTGATGAATCTAACCCCATGCACCATGACCTGGGCCAGATTAAAGCCGCAGCCGAGCGAGCAGCGGCCCTAACCCGGCAGTTGTTGGTCTTTAGCCGTAAACAGGTGGTCCAGCCGGAGGTGCTTAACTTAAACGACATCATCACCGATTTGAACAAGATGCTGCGGCGGCTTATCCGCGAGGATATCAATATCATCGCCAATCTATCGCCTGAGTTAGGCCGCATCAAAGCCGACCGGGGCCAATTGACCCAGCTTATCCTCAACCTGGCTGTGAATGCCCGCGATGCCATGCCCAACGGCGGCGTCCTTACCCTGGAAACCGACAACGTGAATTTAGATTTTACCTTTGCCAGCCAGTTCTTAGATGTCGAGTCAGGCCCTTATGTGTTGTTCAAGGTTTCTGATACCGGGGTGGGCATGGATCAACAAACCTTAAAACAAATCTTTGAGCCATTCTTCACCACCAAGCCGCAAGGCGAAGGCACCGGGCTGGGGCTGGCCATCGTCCACAGCATTATCAAGCAAAGCGGCGGCCATATCGAAGTTGACAGCGCCCCCGATCAAGGCGCTACCTTCAAAATCTATCTGCCCCGCCTCAAAGAGGCCCAAACAACCTATCATCCGGCGCCCGCCCAGGCCGAACTTCCCAAAGGCTCAGAAACCATCCTGGTTGTGGAAGATGATGTGCGCGTGCGAGACCTGGTCTGTCTGATCTTGAGAAAAGCAGGCTACATTGTGCTTGAGGCGGTCAGCGGTCCCCAGGCCATGCAGTTAAGCGCCCAGCATACCGGGACAATCCAGTTGTTGTTGACGGATATGGTGATGCCGGAGATGAGCGGGAGTGAACTGGCCGCCCGTTTGAAGCTGGAGCGTCCCCATCTCAAGATACTCTATATGACCGGCTACCCGGAAAGAACCATCAAACGGGCGGTTGGTTCAGAAGCTCAGCCAGATTTCATCCAAAAACCCTTCACCCCGGCGATGCTCACCACCAAAGTGCGGGCCGTTCTGGATGAACCGCCGCCCCAATAAAGGATAGGGCAGCCCCCCACCGGTACGGCCTCACCTTCTCGGAAGCCGCACCCGCCAATTTTGAAACAAAGCTTATTGGGAGCTTCCGGGAAGGTTTGCCAAACAAATCAGATTGTCAACGACCCAAAGCTATGCTAGAATAAATAACGTGACATAATCAAGAAAGGCTCGACCGTAAAGGTTTGCCGCTGGGAGCCGGGGCGATGAACCAACAACTGGATTCTCTCGACAGGCGGACTCGCCGCCGCCAAGCAGCCTGGCTGCTGGGCCTGCTTCTCAGCCTCAGCATGGTTCCCTGTCGCACCATCTCCCTTGCGCCGCCGCCAACCGAGCTTCCCCTTGACAGCCGGGTCAGCGCCCTGCAAGCCAGCCGCAGCGCCCTGCCGGTTAAAGAAACAGCCGACCTGCGCCTGGACGTGGTCAAGGTGGTCAATGATACCGCCCAATTTCAATTTGTGTGGAGCACCACCGGCGGCCAGATTGTGGCCGGGCAGGGTACGTGCTGCGTTACCTACCAAGCCCCGGAACTGCCGGGCAGCTACCAGGTGCAGGTAACGGTGGCTTACGGCAATCAAATCGTCCAGCGCGCCGTTACCCTGGCTGCCGTTCAGCCCACCCCCGCCGTTACGCCCTCACCCACCCCCTCTCTCGCCCCGCCAACCAACACTCCTTCGCTCCTGGACGTATCTTTGCCCGATGCCAAAGCCTACTACGAGCGGGCCGCCCAAAATTATTTGCGGCGCGACTACGAGCGCACCATCGCCGACTATACCAAAGCCATCGAGCTAAAGTACGACCCCCTGAGCGACCCCTACTACCGGCGCGGTTTTGTTTACTATGTGCAGCGCCAGTACCTCCAGGCTATTGAGGATTTCAACAAAGCTCTGGAACTCAATTATGACCCGGCCAACCAGGTCTATTATGACCGGGGCAACGCATACTATTACCAGGGCCGCTACGACCAGGCCATCAATGATTACAGCAAAGCTATCGAGCTAAAGTTTGAACCGGCCAGCCGGCCCTATAACAACCGCGGCCTGGCCTATCGTAAGCAGGGCAACCTGGAACAGGCTATCGCCGACTATACCAAAGCCATCGAACTCAAACACGAGCCGCTCACCTGGCCTTATGTGAATCGCGGCAACGTCTATGCCGAGCAAGGCCAGCCTGATAAAGCCATTGCCGATTTTACCCAGGCGATCCAGCTTGATGCTACCAGCACAGACGCCTACTATGGCCGCGGCCTGGCTTATAAAATCAAGGGCGACACCGCCCATGCCATTGCCGATTTTCAAAAAGTGCTGGAGTTAGACCAGGATTATTGGCGCAAAGAAGCTGAACAACAGCTTCAGGAGTTGGGAGCTGCCCCGTGAAATTTGGCTGGCTAAAATCCAAACCTGACAGGTCTTCGCGCCGCGCGCCTGGCAGGTCGCTGCTTACGGAGATTAAACCTCCCACCTATTGGCAGCAGGCCGGCTTATCGTTTTACCCCCCGGCCACCCCTCACCACAGACGGAAACGCCGCCGCACCGCTCTAAACGGCTGGCTCTTGCTGCTGTTTGGGCTAACCGCCAATGTGGTGACCGCCCTGGCTATCGCCGCCCTGATTTATCTCTGGATAGCGCGCCAGCTCCCCGCGGCCGATGAGCTGCGTTCTCGCTCTTTTCAATTTGCCACCACCCAAATTTTGGACCGCGAGGGCAACCTACTCTGGGAAATTATTGATCCCGGCGGCGGCCGCCGCACCGATGTTGCGCTCAACCAAATCTCGCCTGATTTAATCAAGGCCACCCTGGCCACCGAAGACCGCTACTTCTTCCTCAACGTGGGGGTTGACCCCATCGCTATTGCCAGGGCCATCTATTACAACCTCAGCGAGGGCGAGGTCGTCTCGGGTGGCAGCACCATCACCCAACAGTTGGCCCGCAATGTCTTTTTGACCCCGGAAGAACGCATCCAAAAATCATTGATGCGCAAAGTTAAAGAGGCGGTGCTGGCCATAGAGATCAACCGGCGCTACAGCAAGCGGCAAATTTTAGAAGTTTATTTCAACCAGATTTATTATGGCAACCTCTCGTATGGCATTGAAGCCGCCGCCCATACCTACTTTGGCAAATCGGCCAGCCAGTTGAGCCTGGCCGAGGCGGCCCTGCTGGCCGGGCTGCCGCAATCCCCGGCGGTGTATGATCCCTACACCAACCCGGCCGCCGCCAAAGCGCGCCAGCTTCAGGTTTTGGCCTTAATGGTGGAGGCCGGCTACGTTAGCGCGGCCCAGGCCCAAGCCGCTCAAGTCGTTCCGTTGGAACTGCGGGATGTCAACTTTAACCTCAAAGCGCCCCACTTTGTTTACCTGGTGCAGCAAGAACTGGAGCGGAACATCCCGGCCGCCTATCTGTATCAAGCCGGCCTACGCGTCTACACCACCCTGGATCCGCGCCTGCAAGCTATCGCCGAGCAAGAAGTCAACGCCCAGGTTACGGCCCTGGCGGAGCGACATGTGGGCAATGGGGCGCTGGTGGCCCTTGAGGTCAGCACCGGCCAAATTTTGGCCCTGGTCGGCAGCACCGACTTTCATAACAAACAAATTGACGGCCAGGTAAGCGTGGTTACGGCTCTGCGCCAGCCCGGTTCCACCATCAAACCGCTCACCTACCTGGCGGCCTTTGAAAAGCTCAATTGGACCCCCAGCACCTTGCTGCTGGACACGCCGGTTACGTATCCCGATTTTGCCGGGCATGTCTACCGGCCGGAAAATGTAGACCACCAATTTCACGGGCCGGTTTCAGTGCGCACGGCGCTGGCCAACTCCTACAACATCCCGGCCGTAAAAACCCTCAACCAGGTAGGGATCGAGGCTCTCAAGGAAATGGCGGCTCGCCTGGGCATCACCACCCTCACCCGCACCGACTACGGCCTGTCGCTCACCCTGGGCAGCGGCGAAGTCTCGCTGCTGCAAATGACCGGCGCGTACCAGGCCATCGCCAATAAGGGCTGGCTTATTCCACCCACCACCATCCTCAAAATCACCGATGCGGTAGGCCGGGAGATTGAACCGGTGCGGCCGCAGCCCCGCCCGGTGCTGCGGCCTGAGCATGCCTATCTCATCACCAATATCCTGGCCGACAACGAGGCCCGCGCCCCCGCGTTTGGCCTCGACAGCCCCTTGCATCTTTCCAGGCCGGCCGCAGCCAAAACCGGCACCACCACCGATTTCCGCGATAATTGGACCATTGGCTATACCCCCGACATTGTAGCCGGGGTGTGGGTAGGCAACAACGATAATACCCCCATGCTCGACGTGGGGGGAGTCACCGGTGCGGCCCCCATCTGGCATAATTTTATGGAGCGCGCCCATGAGAATTGGCCGGTGCATGATTTTAAACGCCCGCCCGGCATCATCGAGCTGGAGGTCTGCGCCGACTCCGGCACCCTGCCCAGCCCGGTTTGCCCCAAGCGCCGCCAGGAAATCTTTTTTCAAGATCAGCCCCCGCTTGGCCCGGAACATGACCTGCACCAGTTGGTTGAAATTGACCGGGCCAGCGGCCTGCTGGTTAACCAATTTTGCCGGGGCAACATCGAAAAACGTTACTACGAGGTTTTTCCACCAGAGGGCCGGGCCTGGGCGACAGCGCACGGCATCGAGCAGCCGCCGGTCAAAGAGTGCCCTTCGGAAAATATTGTGGCCCGTCTGACCGGCCCGGTAGATAACGCAGCCGTGCGCGGTCTCATCGAGATCAAAGGCTCGGCGGTGGCCCCTCGCTTTGCTTATTTTCAATTAGAACTGGGCCAGGGCACCAATCCGGCGGATTTCCAGGTGATTCAGGGGCAAACCAAACCCTGGATACGCAAAGACGTGCTGGCCCGTTTTGATACCACCCAACTGGCCAATGGGCCTTACACCCTGCGCCTGGTGGTTTATGATGACCTGGGCGGCTTCTCCGAAGCGCGGGTGCGCATGTTGGTTGACAATCCGCCTGCTTCCATCGTTTTGCGCACCCCGGTCACTACCCCGCCCTTCACCCCTACCCTCACCGCCACGCGGGTTATCACCATCAACGGCACCGCGGTGATCACCTACGCCCCGGCGCTCACCCGGCCGGTTGCCGAGGCGGTGGGTACTCCTCCGGCGGCGGCCGGCCAGGTATTGACCGCACCCCTCAGCATCCCACCCGAACCCATTCCTCCCACGCCGCTCCCACCCTAAGCCCAGCTTACCTATCTGGAAACCCCCATAGATGACGCATCCCCAGGCGTCATCGGTTCATTTTTACCAACTCTGACATGTTGGCAATTTTTGAGGGCAGAGAGTACAATGGCGGAGTGTAGCCGGTAAAACGTCAAGATTTTCACAACCGGGATGAGCGAGAGCAACGATTGGCCCCAGCGCTTATGGGAATTTGAACACACCGAGGTGCGCTACTACGATGACCCCTTGCCGGGACAGGCGGCCTTTCGTTACCAGCCTGGAACGCGCCCGGTGTTGGTCTCGGCCCCACATGGCGCTTGCCACTGGCGAGAAAATTATTGGAAGCAGCAAGATGGTTTTACGGCCGCCTTAGCCCATCTACTGGCCGGGTTAACCAACGCCCATACCCTTTACACCGTACGCCGCATCCGGCCCGACCCTAACTACGAGGACGATTGTGATTACAAGCGTAAACTGGCCTACCTGCTGCAGCAGCACCCCATCCGGTTGGTAATTGATTTGCATGGCGCCTGGGCCGAGCGAGATTTTGGCCTGGCCCTGGGAACCATTGATGGCCGCAGTTGTCCCGATTATGAACCGCTAATTTTAGAATCGGTACAGCGGCAGGGCTTTACCTTTGACGCCGCCCATCCGCTCGACCGCCTGGCTTACAATCCACCCCGCTTTAAGGGCGGGGTGCGCCAGTGGACCGTTACCCGTTTTGTCTGGGAAAAATGCCGCGTCAACGCCGTGCAGGTTGAGCTTAATTCTTTACTGCGGGCGGTCCGGCGGCGGGCCGGGCAGCCGGCCTATGCCGTCGAGCCGGCCCGCCAGCAGCGGGTCATTACCTCCCTCATGCACATCATCGAGGCAATTTAAACACTTATCAAAGGAGTATGCACAAACCTGTGGCACGCCACCGACAACAAAAATCTGGAGGGTCAAAGTGCACTTTAACACTCCAGAACAGTCTATTTTCTTAGGAGTGTCCACGAACCTGCGGCACGCCACCGACGATGAAAATCCCTCGCCCCGTCGCTGACGCGACTCCCCTCTCCCAATGGGAGAGGGGTTGGGGGTGAGGGCTATTTTCGAAGGAGATTCTACCCTTGTTTCAAACCGAATTTCGTCCCGAACAAATTCACCCGACCGCTTTTGTGGCCCAGGGGGCGGTGATTGTAGGCGATGTCACCCTGGCCGAAGAAGTCAGCGTGTGGTTCAATGCCACCCTGCGCGGCGATTCAACCCCGGTGACCATCGGCCCCCGTACCAACATTCAGGAAGGCTGCATTTTTCACGCCGACCCCGGCTTTCCGGCCATCATTGGGGCCGGGGTAACGGTGGGGCATGGGGCCGTGGTGCACGGCGCTCAGGTAGGCGATAATACCCTCATCGGCATTCGCTCAGTGCTGCTGAATGGGGTGGTGGTGGGTGAAAACTGTATTATTGGAGCAGGGGCGCTCTTGACGCAGGGTAAACACTTTCCGGCGGGTTCTTTGATTCTGGGCGCGCCGGCCCAGGTAGTCAGGCCCCTCACCCCCGAAGAGATCGAACGCAATCGCCAGGCGGCGGCCGAATATGTCAAACGCTCGCGCGCTTTTATGAGCAAACCCAAAATACTTAAGGGTATTTTTAAAAATCGGCGCTTCGGGGTAACATAGTTAAAGTATAAGCGCCGCCGTCATCAAGCCTCCCCAAAACCTCAAACTGGATATTAATTTGGTCAAAGGTGGCGCATCCTCAAGCTCTCAAATCTGATTGCTGCAAATCTTATACTCATTTTATTTAAATGAAAGCGAGG
>CAZDMM010000096.1:11215-14908 GCA_964505845.1 uncultured Caldilineaceae bacterium | reverse complement strand
GGCTTTTCATTAATTTACAACCCCGCCTCGTGGCGCAGGATTTCGGCTTTGTCGGTGGCTTCCCAGGGGGCGTCAATATCGTGGCGGCCAAAGTGACCGTAAGCGGCGGTGGGCTTGTAAATGGCCCGGCGCAGCCGCAGATCACGGATGATGGCCGCCGGGCGCAGGTCAAAATGGTCATTAACCAGCTTGATAATCTTCTCATCGCTGACTTTGCCGGTGCCAAAGGTCTCCACCATTAGCGAGAGGGGCCGGGCCACGCCGATGGCGTAGCTGACCTGCAACTCGCATCGCTCGGCCAGGCCGGCCGCCACAATATTTTTGGCGATGTAGCGGGTCATATAAGCGGCGGAGCGATCTACCTTGGTTGGGTCTTTGCCGGAGAAGGCGCCGCCACCGTGCCGGGCCACCCCGCCGTAAGTGTCTACGATAATTTTGCGCCCGGTCAAGCCGGCGTCGCCCATCGGCCCGCCGGTGACAAAGCGCCCGGTCGGATTGACATAAATCTTGGTCTTATCATCGAGCATGTGGTGCGGCACAATCGGTGCAATCACTTCGGCGATGACATCTTTGCGGATGTCATCCTGGTGTGCTTCGGGGCTGTGCTGGGTGGAGATGACGACGGCATCCACCCGTTTGGGCTTGCCATAAGCGTACTCCACCGTCACCTGGCTTTTGCCGTCGGGCCGCAGATACTCCAGCGTGCCGTTTTTGCGCACCGCCGCGAGTTGGCGGCACAGCTTGTGGGCCAGGGCAATGCTCATCGGCATCAATTCTTCGGTCTCGTTGCAGGCAAAGCCGATCATCATGCCCTGGTCGCCCGCGCCGGTATCCAGCTCGTCTTTAATCACGCCTTCTTTGGCCTCCAAAGCCTTGTCCACGCCCATGGCAATATCCGGCGATTGCTCTTTGATGCTGACAATCACGCCGCAGGTTTCGTAATCAAAACCGTATTTGGCGCGGGTGTAACCGATATCTTTGATGGTTTCACGGGCGATGGTGGCAATATCTACATAGGTATTCGTCGTAATTTCGCCCATCACGCATACCAATCCGGTGGTAATGGCGGTTTCGCAGGCCACCCGGCCCATGGGGTCATCTTTATAAATGGCATCCAGCACGGCATCGCTGATCTGGTCGCAGATTTTATCGGGATGACCTTCGGTAACCGACTCGCTGGTAAAAAAGAGTTGGGGCGAGGTCATAAAAGTTGTGCTCATTGGGTGTGTTTCTCCTTAACTTATTTTTACAGCAGGGCAGACAACTATCCACCCTGACGATATATTAATCAAATCCCTTGCCTTCCATAGCCACCACAAAACCGATGAAGACTATGTAAGCAATAATCAAGACGATTGCCAGCAGCAGGATGATGCCACCCGCTCCCAGGCTCAACCACGACAGCAGCTTGGTGCGTTCCGGGTTGACCGAGTCTTTGGCCGTTATCAAGCCAATTATGCCCAAGATGATGGGAGCAAAGGGCAGCACATAAATCCCCAGGTTACATGTGCCGCAGGTCAACAGCACCACCCCGCCCACCGTCGCCCCGACGACGGCCACCAAATCATAATTGTTACCCTGAAACGTCACCTCCGGGATAACGGCAGCCGGCTGACTCGGCAGGGGTAACTCTACATTTGAAGATTCGGCCGGTGAGCTTTCATCCATAACGCCTCAAAATAGAGAATTTGGAGATTGGAGATTCTGTTAGGTTTTTCTATCAGATTAGCTCACGGATTTCCTCGTTGCGAAGCTGAGTTTCGCAACGCAACTGAATGTCCAAACTGAGTTTGGACACCAGCCAATCTCCAATTACCAATTACCTCTTACGTCCCCTCTTCCCAACTGTTCAGATAAACCTCTTGTTCCGGGGACAAAACGTCAATCTTAATGCCCATAGACTCCAGCTTAAAACGGGCAATCTCCTGGTCAATCTCGGCCGGGATGCTGTAGACTTTATTTTCCAACTTTTTGCCGTTGCGGAGCATAAACACCGAACCGAGGGCCTGGTTGGCAAAACTCATGTCCATCACCGCCGCCGGATGGCCTTCGGCCGCGGCCAGGTTAACCAGGCGGCCTTCGCCCAGCAGTCGGATGACCCGGCCATCGGCCAACTGGTACTCTTCTACAAAAGCGCGGGGGGTGCGCTTCTCCACCGACATCGCTTCCAGGGCTGGGATATTAATTTCCACGTTAAAGTGGCCGGAGTTAGCCACGCAGCAGCCATCCTTCATCACCTCAAAGTGGGCCTTGTCTACCACGTTCTTATCGCCGGTGGCAGAACAAATGAAGTCGGCCTGGCTGGCTGCTTCCAGCATAGGCATCACCCGGAAGCCATCCATCACCGCTTCCAGGGCTTTAAGCGGCTCAATCTCGGTGACAATCACGTTAGCGCCCATGCCCCTGGCCCGCATGGCAATGCCCCGGCTGCACCAGCCATAACCGGCCACCACAAAGGTTTTGCCGGCCAGCAAGATATTGGTGGCCCGGATAATACCGTCAATGGTGCTCTGGCCGGTGCCATAGCGGTTATCAAACAAATGCTTGGTGTTGGCATCATTGACCGCCATCACCGGGAATTTGAGCGCCCCTTCGGCGGCCATAGCCCGCAGCCGGATAACGCCGGTGGTGGTTTCTTCGGTGCCGCCAATCACATCAGGGATTTGGTGGGAGCGGTCTTTGTGCAGTAAGCTGACCAAATCGGCCCCATCATCCATGGTCATATTGGGCCGATGATCCAGCGCCGCGTTCAAGTGTTGGTAATAAGTGGCGTTATCTTCACCTTTGATGGCATAGGTGGGGATTTCAAACACCGAAACCAGCGCAGCGGCCACATCGTCCTGGGTGCTGAGGGGATTGCTGGCAGTGAGGACAACATCTGCTCCACCTGCTTGCAAGGCCCGGGCCAGATTAGCCGTTTCTGAGGTGATGTGCAAACAGGCGCTCAGTTTGACGCCTTCTAACGGGCGTTCTTTGTGAAAACGCTCCAGAATCGAGCGCATCACCGGCATCTCTTTGAGCGCCCATTCAATTCGCCAGCGACCTTGCTCGGCGAGGTTCAAATCTTTAACATCAAATTCTTTTTTAGCCATGATACTCCTTAGATTGCAACAGTACGTTGTCATTCTCTAAAACTTTAAGCGCAAAACGTAAGGTTTCATCAGCAAAGTTTTAAGCTCATAAAGATTACGTTTTACGATTTACGCTGATTGACCCAATCTTCCAACTCAGACGCGTCGCCAAAAACCTCACGGTAACGCCGGGCAAACTGCTTGGGGGTATAGCTGTGGCGCTGAGTGCCATGCTGCTCCAAAACATAGGTGGCCGCCACCGAACCGATGCGCCCGCACACGTCCCAGGGATAGCCGCGCATGAGGCCGGTAATCAAGCCGGCTCGATAAGCGTCCCCTACCCCCGTTGGTTCGGCGATGCGGGCGGGCGGCGCGGGGGGAATCTCAAACTCTTCATACTTTCCGGCGGCGCTGGTCCGAATCAACGAGCCTCGCTCCCCCTGGGTAATAATGATGGTTTCAACCTTTTTTTGCAGATCATCATCGGTCAAGCCGGTCTGCTTCTTAATCATCTCATATTCATAATCATTGATGATCAAGATTTTGGCCCCTTCAATCCCCTCCACTAAATCATCGGGGCTGAGGCGCGGAATCTGCTGGCTGGGATCATAAATGTAAGGAA
>CAZDMM010000096.1:8716-11205 GCA_964505845.1 uncultured Caldilineaceae bacterium | reverse complement strand
ACCATGGCCCCCGGATCATTGGGCGAAATGATGGCCATTTTGATGGCCCGGTAATCCTGGTCACGAAAACTAATTTGGCCCGCTTTGGCCATTGCCCCGGTGTAAAAGCTGGCAATCTGGTTATTGGATTGGTCGGTGCTGACAAAAAAGGAAGCGGTGAACTCGGTGGGCAGGTGTAAAACGCCGCTGGTGTCAACCCCGCGCTCGCGCAGGGCGGCCACGTACTCCGGCGCATCCTGGCCAACCGTCGCCATCAATAACGAAGGCTGACCTAACAAGGCCAGGTTGTAGGCAATGTTACCGGCATTGCCACCCCGCTCGCGCCGCATCGAGTCAACCAGAAAGCTCACCGAGAGAATCTGGATTTGCTCCGGCAAAATATAATCGGCAAATTTGCCAGGGAATGACATAATATAATCAAAGGCCATTGAGCCAGTAACTGCGACGGTCAAAAGTGTGTCTCCGCAGAATTTAGCCAAATTTGTATTTTAAGATTTGGAGGAAATGAACCTTGCAATAGGGTTAATACTCTATGGGTGAATGTTACAACCCAATGAATTTACCACAAAATTTTAGGAACAGGCTAAGAAATTTGTTAGAAGCCGGTTAGAAAATTATCCCGATATCCGGGCCATTTAAATAAAAAATCTCCGCAACTGCCGGCGGAGCTTCACCATATTGACTACGCACAACGGGCCGATGTTATCACATGCCAGGGGGTTTGTCAATTTGACAGAGTTTGATAAAGCACTAAACTCAGATGTAAACGCCGCTTCTCCGGTAGTCATGATACCTGGTTACAGCCTTGTGGTGACCCAAACTCAGCTAAAAACTCACAACTTTAAAGCTGCACTCATTAAACTCAGCCTCATTGGCCTCGCTTCAGAAATCATCTACCTCAGCTACATTATCGCCTTTCCACTCATCTCAAACACCCAAAAAGGCGGCCCGGCCGCCGATTTGGAAATCCTCATGCGCGGTTATCGCTGGTTTTCGCCCATTTATACCGCCGGCGTTTTTTTACTCTATTTTCTCTTTTGGCAAGCTTTAAAGATAGTATCAAGCATCACGGGCCAGGTATCAGGCGCTAACGTAACACATAACACGCAACCTCTAACCCGCTTCAAGCTCTTCATCCTGGGTTTTGGCCTGATCTTTGGTTTTACCCTGCTCTGGCTTTATCCTATTACCGCCAATGACCTCTTTCGTTACGTTTTGCGCGGCCGCATCTGGGCCGTGTATGGGGAAAGCCCCATGCTTTCGCCGCCCAACAACTTTCCCACCGATCCCTACATTGCCTTTGCCAGCGAGTTTGGTCAGTGGGTTTCCGGCTATGGGCCGCTGTGGGAAATTCTGGTGCAAATTCCTTTGCGCCTTTTTGGGGCGGTGGACATGGTGGCGGGCAGTATCAGCCTCAAGTTGATTGTGCTTTTAGCCTACGCCGGGTGCGCCATCATCCTGGGCTGGTTTGCCCTGCCGGAAATAAGGCCGGCTTTCAGCTTCGCTTCCGTTTCTCCCTCCTCCACTCTTCCAAACCTCCAACCCTCCGCCTCACTCATCGCGCTCACCTTTTTTGCCTGGAATCCCCTTATTTTGATGCAGGCGGCCGGCAACGGCCACAACGACATGGTCTTTATGGCCTTTATGGTGTTAGGCATTGCTTTTTGGCAGCGTAAATGGTGGGCGGCCGCCACGCTGGCGCTGACATTGGCCACCCTGGCCAAAATTACCGGTTTGCTCATCCTGCCCTTCTTTGCGGTGGTGGTATGGCGAGATGAACCCTTGTGGCGGCAGCGCTGGCTTAAAATGGCTGGCATCGCAGCCATCGGCCTGATTACTTCATACCTGGTTTACTCGGCGCTTGGCCCGCTGCCCCAACTGTTTCAGGATGTCTGGAACGCGCTGACCACCCGGCTCAACGTGGTCTTCAAAGCTTTACCGCTGGCCCGCGCGGGGTGGGATTGGCTCTCAGCCTGGCTCGGCTTCGCTCCGTTTGACCCCAACGCACCGCCGGGTCTGGGTTCCATGCTCACCGTCCGCCGGGGCTTTGCCATTGCTTCTGGGCTGCGTATGGTGCTGCGCGAAATCTTGCCCGCCAACGCTGTTGAACCGATTCCGCGTAACACCGCCAGTTACATTTTTATTATATTTTATGGGTGGTTAGTGGTCGCCTTGTGGCGGCGCAAACTCACCTTCATCACCGCCAGTTTTCTGGCCTTTTTCAGCCAGTTAATGTTGGGGGCCACCTTTAGAATCTGGTACCCCATGTGGTTGATTCCGCTGGTTGCGCTGCACCTGACCCCGCTCGCTTTCTGGTCAACCTTTCTGTTCAGCCTGACCTCCGAGCTTTCGATCATCAACTATTTTGTGGTGTGGCGCTGGTGGCTCAATACCTGGGCCTGGGGCAAAACCGGGCCATTAGCCAAATACTGGAATTATTGGACGATTATGCACCTGCTGACCGTGCCCTGGGTATTTGGCATCCCACT
>CAZDMM010000096.1:0-8706 GCA_964505845.1 uncultured Caldilineaceae bacterium | reverse complement strand
GGCCGCTGGTATTACGCTGGCGGCAGCGCCGGCAACCTCAGCCATTGCTTATGCAAACTGGCAAGATTACCTTTGACCCCCAAAAAAGGGGTTGACACGCCCCTTGTTCTGTGATATGATTTTGTTAATCTTTTCAAGGAAGGCACAATGTCAAAACGAATTCGTCGTCTGATTGAAAATCAAGCTGAAGTTAAAGTTGTGGCCCAGGCCCACGATATTAATACGGATAAAGTTCGGTTTATTACGCTCGCGACTGCTTTTGCGGGCGTTTTTTATTTTTTTGCTTATTATTTTGGGAGCGACTGGTGGCGCGTGCTGGCTGGAGGCTAAGATAGCCTGATCCTTACGGAGCTTGAGGGCGCGACCACATTACCGGTCGCGCCCTTTTTATTTTATACGGCGGCAGACCGCCGATAACGGACCGTCTCAGCGGTCTGCGGTCTGTAGTCTGCCGTCATTATTACCTTTTAACTCTTGAGGAGGAGTTATGATTATTATAATGAAAATGAATGCCAGGGAAGAGGACGTGGAGGCCGTGTTGACCCGCCTGCATAACGGCGGTTGGAAAACACACGTCTCCAAAGGTGAAGAGCGCACCATCATCGGGGTGATTGGTGATGAGCGCAAATTGGACCAGGGCGCCATGAGCCGCATGGGCGGAGTGGACCGGGTGGTGCCGGTTTTACGTCCGTTCAAATTAGCCAGCCGGGATTTCAAACCGGAAGATTCCAAAATATCCATCAACGGCCATGTTGTCGGCGATAACAAAGTGATTGTAATAGCCGGGCCGTGCTCGGTAGAAAGCCTGGAACAGATGCGGGAAACGGCCGTGGCGGTTAAAGCAGCAGGAGCGCACCTGCTGCGGGGCGGGGCCTTCAAACCGCGCACCTCTCCTTACAGTTTCCAGGGGATGGGCGAGGCGGGGCTGAAAATTTTGGCCCAGGTGCGTGAGGAAACCGGCCTGCACGTCGTCACCGAGGTCATGGCTCCGGATCAGGTAGAATTGGTTGCCAAATATGCCAATGTGCTTCAAATTGGCACCCGCAACATGCAAAACTATGCCCTGCTCAATGCGGTGGGACAGACCAATATGCCGGTTTTGCTAAAACGTGGTATGATGAGTACCATCGAAGAACTGCTTATGAGCGCCGAGTACATTATGTCCAACGGCAACCATAAAGTCATCTTATGTGAGCGCGGCATCCGCACCTTTGAAAAATACACCCGCAACACCCTCGATATCAACGCCGTACCCGTACTCAAAGAATTGACCCACCTGCCCGTAGTGGTAGACCCCAGCCACGCCACCGGCAAATGGACGCTGGTGAAAGCAGCCAGCAAAGCCGCCGTGGCCGCCGGGGCCGATGGCTTAATCATCGAAGTCCATCCTAACCCCGCCGAAGCCAGCAGCGACGGCGAACAATCTCTCAAACCGCACCGCTTCGCCGAGCTGATGGGCGAGGTGAGCAAGGTGGCGGCGGCAGTGGGAAGAAGTGTTTAAAAAGGAGGAGGGATGAAGGATGAAGGGTGAAAATCTTCATTCTTCATCCCATATCTGGTGAATTGAATAAGCGAAGGTAAGCCACAAGATTTACGCCAGCGTACCAAAACGTTTGCCTTGCGGGTGATTCGACTCTACGCTGCCTTGCCCAAAACAACGGAAGCGCAGGTGATTGGCAAACAACTCCTTCGTTCAGGTACGTCAGTGGGGGCGCATTATCGTGAAGCCCAACGCGCCAAATCAGATGCCGACTTCCATAAAATGGAAAGTGGCTTACAAGAATTAGATGAAACAGCCTACTGGCTAGAGTTACTCGGTGAGTCAGAAATCATCGCTACAGAACGTCTTAAGCCGTTACATGATGAAGTGGAAGAATTAATCGCCATCTTTGTCAGCATGGTCAAAAAGGTAAAAGTAAGGCTGAAAGATGAAGGCGGAAAGATAAGACATGACAGAAGGTAACTTTCATCCTTCATCCTTCCGCCTTCATCCTTCCGGAGGTGCATCTTCGAGCCGGAATTTAACCTAACAAATGCGCAAATAACCATCGTGGGCCTGGGCTTGATGGGTGGGTCGTTGGGCCTGGCCTTGAAGCAGCGGCAGGTGTGCCGCCGGGTGGTGGGGCTGGTACGCCGCAGTGAGGCGGTGGTCGAAGCTGAAGCAGCCGGGGTGGTGGACTGGGCTGCCACCGACCCGGCTTCCGCCCTGGCCGAGGCCGATTTGATTATCTTCTCTACCCCGGTGCGGACGATTGTCCAGCAGCTCAAGGAGTGGGCTTTGCTTTTTAAACCCGGCGCCACCATTACCGACATGGGCAGCACCAAACAAGCCATCGTTCAGGCCATGGCCGGGTTGCCGGCCGAGGTCTACCCGCTTGGTTCCCATCCCATGTGCGGCAAAGAGCAGGCCGGACTGGGCGCGGCTGAGGCCACTTTATATGAAGGCGCGCCCTGGATTTTGACGCCGCTGGAGCGGACTCCGCCCGCCGCTACCCGCATGGTTCACGATTTGGCCGTAGCGATTGGGGCCAAACCGCGCCTTTTAGCCGCCGAGCGCCACGATAAGCTGGTTGCCGCCATCAGCCACCTGCCCTATACTTTGGCCGCCGCCCTGACCCTGGCCGCCCAAAACGTGGCGGCGGATGACCCGGCCGTGTGGGAAGTGGCCGCCTCCGGCTTTCGGGATACCTCTCGCCTGGCCGCCTCCGATGTAACCATGATGCTGGATATTTTGTTGACCAACCGGGCCGCCGTAGGCCACATGCTGGCGCTGGCTCAGAGCCAACTGGCGCAACTGGCGGCCGCTCTCGCTGCCGGGGATGAGGCCTCGCTGAGGCGGCTGCTAGAACAAGCAGCCCGGCAGCGGAGAGGTATGTACCTGAGCAACAAAGTTACTCAAGTATCAATTATGGATCGGGAAGAATAGGTAATACGAGGAGAGCAAGGCATGGTAGAGAAATTATTGGAACATAAATTAGCGCCAACCGAAACATTCATTACCGGCGAAGCCCTGGCCGAAATGGGCGATATTGGGCGCTGCGAACTTGTGGATGGGAAGATTATCATGCGTAGTCCAACCAGTTGGCGACACGGGAAATACGAGTCACGCTTTGATTACGCCCTGAAAAATTTTGTTAACGAGCACCAACTTGGCGAGGTGATGGTCGGCGAGGTGGGGCTTTACACCCGCCGCAATCCCGATACGGTGCGGGGCGCAGATGTCATCTTTATTTCTCGGGCCCGTTTGGCCCAGGTCAAATCGGCCAGCTTTTTGGATGTGGCGCCTGAATTGGTGGTTGAGGTGATGTCGCCGGATGATCGCTGGAGCGAGGTAAAACAAAAAATTCGGGAATATTTTGACATCGGCGTTATCCTGGTTTGGATTGCCGACCCCACCGACAAAACGGTTTCGGTCTATCGTTCCTTGACCGAAGTTCACCTGTTTACGGAAAACGATATACTCACCGGTGAGGAAATCTTACCCGGCTTCAATCTATCTGTGGCCACCTTATTTGCGGATTAAAGCTTTGTTCTCCGGCCCAGTAGAGGTGACACATTCAAGTTTTGCGCAACACGCAACACGTTCCGTTGACTTAACTTTTGAAATGACCCATCTCTCATGACGCCAGCAATTGAAATTCCGTCCCTAACCCATCCCCTCGAGGCCGAGGTGGAGATTCCCGGCTCCAAAAGCATCACCAACCGGGCCTTGATGCTGGCAGCTTTGGCCCAGGGCCGCTCGGTGCTGGAAAATGGCCTGTTCAGCGAGGATACCCACTGGTTCTCCGAGTGTCTCCAAAAATTGGGCATCTCCGTCACCGGCCAACCGGAGGCGGCCCGCTTTGAAGTGAGCGGCCAGGGCGGGGCCATTCCTGTTGGCCAGGCCGATTTGTTTGTGGGCCTGGCCGGCACCGCCGCTCGATTCATCACCGCCTTGGTGGCACTGGGAAATGGTACGTACCGGCTGGACGGCGTGCCCCGCATGCGGGAACGTCCCATGGCCGATTTGCTGGCGGTGCTGCAAGCGGATGGAACGAGGGTAGAGTTTGAAGGCCGGGCCGGCTGCATGCCTTATGTGCTGCACAGCCAGGGTTTTAAGGGCGGGCGGGTCTCCCTCAAAGCCGACCAGACCAGCCAGCAGCTTTCGGCGCTGTTGATGATTGCCCCTTATGCTCAAGCCGATACCACTATAGAGGTGCTGGGAGAGCTGGTGTCAAGCGCCTACATTGACATTACCTGCCGGGTGATGGCCGATTTTGGGGTGGAGGTGACGCGGCCGGCGGCGGGTCAATTTTTTATCAAAGCCGGGCAAACCTATCAAGCGCGCCAATATCAGATTGAGCCGGACGCCTCCAACGCTTCCTACTTTTTTGCAGCGGCAGCGGTCAGCGGCGGGCGGGTGCGGGTCAACCATCTGTCGCCTGGCTCCTGCCAGGGCGATGTGCACTTTGTGGAAGTTCTGGCCCGCATGGGCTGCCGGGTAACGGCCACCGGCTCTTATCTGGAAGTGACCGGCCCGGCTCAGTTGCAGGGAGTGGAAGTTGACATGAACAATATGTCGGACCTGGTGCAAACCCTGGCCGCGATTGCCCCCTTTGCCGCTGCGCCGGTAGTCATCCGCAATGTGGAGCACATCCGCTACAAAGAAACGGAACGTCTCAAGGCCGTCGTCACCGAACTGCGGCGGCTGGGCGCAGTGGTGGAGGAGTTTCGGGATGGCTTAAAAATCTATCCCGGTGTTTTGCACGCAGCCGCTATCGAAACTTATAATGACCATCGCATGGCTATGGCGTTTGCCGTGACCGGCCTAAAAACACCCGGCCTGGTCATCAAAAACCCGGAGTGTACGGCCAAAACCTTTCCAGATTTTTTTACCCGGTTTTTCCGCATGCTGGCATAATAATAAGGAGTAAGGAGTAGGAAATAGGGGAAATTTTTCCTTACTTCCTATTCCTTACTCCCTACTCCCTTCGCAGAAGGAAGCAATGAACAAAACACATACCATTACCGGCAAAACGTCTCTGGTTGGCTTGATGGGCTGGCCGGTGGAACACAGCTTGAGTCCGACCATGCACAACGCCGCCTTTGCGGAATTGGGGCTAGATTGGGCCTATGTGCCGCTCCCGGTCCGCCCTGATGAGGTTCAAGCCGCTTTAAAAGGGTTGGCCGCCCTGGGTTTTAGCGGCGTCAACGTCACCATCCCTCACAAGCAGGCCGTAATGCGTTATATGGACATCTTGAGCGACGCCGCCACCATTACCGGCGCGGTCAACACCATCCACCTCCAAGAAGGTAAATTCTACGGCTATAACAGCGACCCCATTGGTTTTCTCAATTCCTTAAAAGAGGTCAACTATGATCCGCACGGCAAGCGGGCGGCGGTGCTGGGAGCGGGCGGCGCGGCCCGAGCGGTGGTTTATGCCCTGGCCCGGAGCGGGGCTAAATCTATCGTTGTTTTAAATCGCACCGCCGAGCGGGGCGCGTTTCTGGTGGAGGATTTGGCCACCGTTTTTCCTAACTCCGCTCTGAGCTTTGAAGCCCTCACTCACGAGTCGCTGGCCGCCATTGGGGGCAGCGTTGACCTGGTGGTCAACTCCACCTCGGTGGGCATGTACCCTTATGTGGATACCTGTCCCTGGCCGGCTGACCTGCCCATGCCGGCCCGCCTCACCTTCTGCGACCTGGTCTACAATCCCCTGGAAACCGTCTTTCTGGCCCGCGCCCGCGCGGCCGGCGCAGCCACCATTGACGGCCTGGGCATGCTGGTGCATCAAGGCGCCTTTGCTTTTGAAAAGTGGACGGGCTGCGCTCCGCCGATTGAAACAATGAGAGAAGCGTGCTTGACCAAATTGCGAGTGGACAGAGCGGCAAACGAGTGAAGTATGGAAATTCTGGGCGGTCCCCTTTTTGCCGTAGCCGGAGCAGGTGAATCGCACGGCCCGGCCATCACCACCATTGTGTTTGGCTGTCCCCCTGGCCTCAAAATCTCCCGCTGGCAGGTGCAAAAATATCTTGACCGCCGCCGGCCGGGCAGCAACAAGCACGGCACGCCTCGCCACGAGGATGATACGGTAGTCTTTCTCTCCGGCCTGTACGATGGCGACAACCTGGAGGGGCTGCTGGCCGGCCCCGAAATCGCCATCACGCTTGAGGGAGCGGAAACCCGCACCCCCAGCTATGCCGAAGGCTACACCACCGGCGAGCCGATTGCGGCGGTGGTGCTCTCCGCCGCCAAAAAATCGGGCGATTACGCCCAGTTTGCCGGCCCCACTGGCGAAGTCCGGCCCGGCCACACCGACCTGGTCAAGTACCACCAATCCAAAGGTTTTGTAGACATTCGCGGCGGCGGCCGCTCCAGCTACCGCTCCACCATCTCCGACGTCATCGGCGGTTCCATCGCTCGCCTCTGGCTGGCAGAGCATTTCGGCACGGTCATCCTGTCCTCCATCTGCCAGGTGGGGCCGCTCAAGGCTTCGCGCAGTTTAGCCGAGCACGTGGAACAACTCTTCCGATTAAAAGCAGAGGAGCAGGGGGGCACACCCCTTCGGGTGCGCCGAAGGGCGGGGGGGGCAGAGGAAAATAACCAATCACCAATTACTAATCTCCAATCTGTCGAAGGCACGCAGCGCGCAATCTCCAATCTCCATATTCAACAGATTGAACAAACCCTTGAAACCGCCGAAATCTATTCCTTTGATGCCGATTTTGCCCGCGAGGCCGGTCAATTAATCAAAGAGACGCGTATCCAGGGCGACTCGTTGGGTGCGGCCATCGAGGTGGTGGCGGTAAATGTGCCGCCCTTGGTGGGCGAGCCGTTGTATCAAAGCTTAAAAGTGCGGCTGATGGGCGCGTTGGGCGGCCTGCACGCCGTTCAAGCCTGTGAAATCGGCGCCGGTTTTGAGGTGGTGGCCCGGCGGGGCAGCGAAAACAATGACCCTATCCGGCGCAGCGGCTATCAAAGCAACCATCAGGGAGGGATGATTGGCGGCATCACCACCGGCCTGCCGCTGGTCTGCCGGGTGGGCTTTAAGCCGACCTCCACCATCGCCAAACCTCAGCTTTCGGTGCGCAAAAATTTGGAAGAGATTGATTTTGAGCTAAAAAAAGGCCGCCACGACCCCTGTGTGGGCGTGCGGGCCGGCGTCACCCTGGAATCGCGCCTGGCGATTGAATTGATGAACGCGGTTTTGATGCATCAAGCGCAGTGTCTGGATGAAAGCAATTTTAAGCTATTTTGAAATGGCAACTCCCTCTAAACTTTCAAACCAATTTGACCTTGACCTTATTTTGGAGCCGATTGACTGGCCTCATCTCTATCGGTTAGCTAAATTAACTCCCGGCCAACGCATATTAGCCATGAGCCAGGCTTCGGCTTTTGCCAGAAGCATGCTGCGTGGCTCCTTTCGGCGGCGTTACCCCGACCGCTCTCTCGCTGAAATTAATATGTTAATGCTGGAATATCTTGAAACAGTACCGGATTATCCTGGATGAGCGAATTTGAATTTTATTTGACTGTGCTGCAAGCCCTGGAGTCAATCGGAGCACCCTATATGGTGGTTGGGGCTTACGGGGCCAGCGCCTATGGGGTGAGTCGCAGCACGCATGATATTGATTTGATTGTTGATTTGGACAGCAAAGCCTGCGATGCTCTGTCTTCTTTTTTCCCTCTGCCCCGCTATTATGCTGACCCAGATCACTTTCGTAATTCGATAGAGTTGGGCATCATGTTTAACATTATTGATACCTCACTCGGACTTAAAGCCGATCTGGTACCGCTGTCACGTGAGCCAGAATATCGCCAAGCCTTTGCCCGACGAATACGAACGATGGTGGTGGACTCGCAAGGGAATGAATTTGAAATCTGGTGCGCTCGCCCAGAAGATATTATTATAGGTAAGCTTCGCGCCTGGCAAGAAGGACGCTCTAACAAGCACCCGGCTGATATTTATGCTATGTTAAATTTTTTACTGGCCGGCCTTGGCTCCAGCCCACTCAACCTGGAGGACGTGACTCAACAAGCAGCCCGGATAGGTTCCGATGCATTAATACTTTGGCGGGAGTTGGTGACTCGTTCTCAGACACAGATTGAACAGCGACCAGAGCCAGCCCCAGATGTCTCTGATGAGTCAACAAATACATCTGCGTAAAAATGTTATCCTCACCGGCTTCATGGGAACCGGCAAATCTACGGTGGGGCAGTTGGCAGCCGCCCAACTTGGCCGCGACTTTGTGGATATGGATACCTTCATCGAGCAGCGGGAGGGCCGTTCCATCCCCCAGATTTTCGCCCAGCGTGGCGAAGCCTATTTCCGGCAGCTTGAAGCCGAGTTGTGCCGGGAATTGGCGCAGCGACAGGGTTTAGTGATTGCCACCGGCGGCGGGACGCTGGTGCCGGAAGCCAATTTGCGACTGATGGAGCAGAGCGGGCTGGTCATCTGCCTGGATTGCGACCCGGCGGTGCTGTGGCAGCGCATCGGCCAGAGCGAAAACCGGCCCATGCTCGCGGAGCCAGACGAAGGTCGTTTGGCCCGTTTGGCCGCCTTGTTAGCGCAGCGTGCGTCGGCCTATGGCCGCATCGCGCTTCATTTGGATGTGACCCATCTTTCGCCGGAGGAAGCAACCCGGCAAATCTGTCACTGGGCCATCCATCTAAACGCATGAAAGCCCATCTGGCTTATCTCAACTATGTTCTACGCCATAAATGGT